>NZ_JBHYIK010000015.1:0-87953 GCF_042739735.1 Amycolatopsis sp. NPDC059027
GCGCTCAACGCTGTGAAGGCCCCCTTCACGGCATCACAATCCACAAAGGACAGCCGTTACCGGACTCCGCGCTCCTTCGCCGCGGCCGCCGAACGGGTGCAGACCTCACCGACGTCGACGGTCTGGCCTCGGTCGGCGTACACGTCCGCCACGCCGACGAGCTGCCCTCGCGGCGAGGTACACGTCAGCTGGTACGCCTCCTTCGGCCCGTACGTCGGCGGAACCGGCGACGCGAACGAGACGCCGCCCGTCCAGTCGTCGGCCACGGCCGGGTCCGCCTGCGCGTAGTTCACCAGCACCGCCTTGTAGTCCCCGGCGGGCGGGTCGAACAGCACCGCGTGCTCCGACGTGGTCCCGCCGTTCGCCGACGACGTCACGAGGTTGCCCGCGGCGTCGTAGACGTAGAGGTCCCAGTCGGTGTTCGGGCTCTTCCACGCCACGTCGACGCTGAACTTCCCGTTGTCGGCCTTCGGCAGGCCGTCGACGTGGAAGGTGAAGCTCTCCGACGTCGCATCGGCCGGGTACTTCTTGTTCACCGCGGGCACGCCGGGCGGGTTGGCCACCGCGAATCCGGCCTGCGGCGGGCCCTGCGGGTCACGGCCGTAGCGGCCCGCGACGTAGGGCCGCGTCGACGGGTTGACCGACCACGCGAACCGGCCGCCGGTCGTGGTCAGCGACGAGTCCAGCTTGTCGGTGACGTAGATCGGGGGCTTCGTCGAACCGTCCGGCTGCAGGACCGGCGACGTCGGCGTCTGGAACGTCTTGTGCAGCTTGAGCTGGTAACCCCGCGGCGCCGAGCCGATCAGCGTCGAGTGCGCCGCCGGGTCGGCGGTGTTGGCCAGCATGTCCAGGAACGCCTGCCGGTTGCCGCCGTGCCCGGCGCCCGGCGCGGGCTTCAGGCCCGCGTACTCGGCGACGACACCGTCGGCGTAGGGCGGGTGGAACTCGGTCCCGCCGATTTCGAACGTGAAGCCCCAGCCACCGGTGGCCCAGTACGACCAGTCCTCGGTGCTGCCGGTGGTGTCGTACAACGCCCACGACGGTTCGCTCTTGTACTGATTGCGTGACGCCATCTGGTCGCCGAGCGCCTTGTAGGCGGGTTCGTCCAGCGGGGCACGGACGTCGGCGACGCCGGGCACGCGCAGGACGAGGTTCGAGTAGGTGTGCAGCGTCAGCAGGTTCGTGACCTGACGGCTCGACACGATCGAGCGCACGTTCCGCGTCTCCGGCTCGGAGAACGGGCCCGCACCACGGAAGGTGTCACTGCGCCACAACGTCGACGCGCCGTTGCCGCCCCAGAAACCGGCGTAGTTGCGGTTCGGGTCGGTACCGCGCTCGCGGCCGCCCGGGTTCGCCTTGCACACGCCGGTCGCGAACTCCTTCGGCGAGTCGGCGACGTTGCAGTTCTTGCGCTTCATCTCGTAGTCGAAGCGGGTGAAATCGCCCTTCGGCTCGGCCTCGCGGGAGATCTCGAAGCCGTCCGGGTTGATGATCGGGACGACGATGTTCCGGGTCCTGCCGACCAGCCCGCGGATCGCCGGATCGCGCTGGTAGCCGTTGATCAGCTCGTACGCCCATTCCATCGCGTGCTCACCGGCGGGCCATTCCCGCGCGTGGTGCACGCCCATGGTGAAGTCGACCGGCTTGCCGTCCGCGAGGTTCCGCACGTCGGTCGCGATCTCCATACCGACGACGTCGCGGCCTTCCCAGGTCGGCTCCGGCAGGGTGAACGCCGAGACGAGCGCGGGGTTCTTGCGCGCCAGCTCCTTGATCTCGTACTCGTAGTCGTAGAGGTGCCGGTAGCTCGTGCGGCCCGACGGGAGCGCCGAGCCGGGTGTCTTCGCCGCGTAGTCGCGGTCGGTTTTCGCGTTCTGCACCGACTTCGCGGACAGATCGGGCTGGATCACACTGGACTTGAACCCGCTGTCCGCCAAGGTCTTGCGGTCCGTGTCGTTGGCGAGGACGACCTCGACGCCGGTGGCGTCGGCCTTCTCCGTGACGTCGAGGCCGAGCCTCAGCAGCTTGTCCTTGTCCGTCTTCGCCGGGGTTTCGACCCGGACGAGCTCGGCGCGCTGCGGTGCCGCCGCCGTGCCCGTCGGCGTGCCCTGCGGGGTGAGGGCGAGGAAGTCGACGCCCAGCACCGCCTCCCGCGCGTTCCCGCCGTAGCGGCAGGCCTGCACGACGAGTTCTTGGCCCTTCTTCACGAAACTCTCGGCGAGTTCGTGGGTGCGCAGCGCCGCCGAGGCGGCCACGACGGCACCCGTCGCCTTGTCGAACACCGCGAGGTCCCAGTCCCCTTCCGGGCCCGGCGAGGGCGCCAGCCTCGCCTGGATCAGACCGTCCACGGTGGATGTCAGTTCGCGGCGGTCGGTGCCGGCGGTGCCCTTCGGCACCGGCGCGGCGAAACAGGACCGCGGCACCGAACGGTCGGCGCGGACGACGTTCTCCGCGGCGTGCGCGGTGGCGGCCGGAAGCGCGACGACGGCACCCGCGAGCACGGTCGCCGACGTCAGCATCACTAGTCTTCGTCTTGGTGAATTCCCCACAGCTTATGACCTCCTACCAGGAGAAACCGGCGCTTCGGACGCGCCGGCGGCGATCGACACTAACGGCGCGAAACGGCGCGAGGTACCGCCGGAAGTCGGGGGCGTGCGCGGTTCACCGGTGTCTCAGCTTCGGCTCGTTAGAGTCGGATCATGACCTTGACGCGGCGTTCCTCGATGACCTGGCTCGCCTGCCTGGTGGCGGTGGCCGCCGGCGCGACGCTGATCCTCACGCTGCAGCTCGTCCCGCCGACCGACGCGATCAGCGCGACTCGGCGCACCATCAGCGAGTACGCGCTGAGCGAGGCCAAGTGGGTCTTCGACGTCGCCGTCGGCCTGATCGCGCTCGGCTCGGTGGCCGGGTTCGCCACGCTCCGCCTGCGCGGCGCGCTCCCGGCGGCCACGGCGGTGTTCGGTACACTGTGGACGATCGGGCTCGTGGTGATCGTGGCGTTCCCCAAGAACGACTGGGCGATCGGGCCGAGCGCGAGCGGCACTGTGCACCGGTTCGCCAGCGTCGTGACCTTCGTGTGCCTGCCACTCGCGGTGCTCTTCGCGGCCCGCGCCGCCTTCCCCGCCGCACCGCGACGCCGCCTGCTCGCGCGGCTGCTCGCCGTCTCGTCGCTCGGCTGGTTCGGGATCATCCTCGGCGCGATCGCGGTCGCGGCGGGAACGGGCGCGCGCTGGTGGCTGCTGATCCCGCTCGGGCTGGTCGAACGCGGGATGGCCCTGACCGAGCTGCTGGCGTTGCTCGCGCTGGTGGCACCCGTCCGTTCCCCTGCGCCCCTGGTCACCCCGCTCGCGACGCACCCGTCGAAGGTCGCGGCCGGCGGAACCGGCACCTGAGCCCGTGCGCCCTTCCAGAGCGGACCCCGAGCACCGGCAGCGACCCGCTCGGAGCCCACTCCGCCGGGGGCAGTAGGCCGGCGGGGTCTGGGCCGGCCTGCCCGGAACGCAATTCTGTTCCCGCGCCGACCGCCGCACAGCACCCCGGACGAAACCATGTCGTCCCTGGTCAGCGGCCGGACAGAGCGGAAAACGAAACCCGGGCCGGACGCGGTGGGGTCAGCCGAAGGTGTCCGGATCCGCCGCGTGCCAGTCCTCCGCCCAGGTGGCGGGCGGATCCGCGGTGAGGACACCCGGCTCCAGCCATTCGTACAACTCGGCGTAGGAGCGCACGGTCGTCGCGTCGAGCCGTTTGCGCAGCAGGTGCGTGTTCAGCCGCGCGGGATCGGCCACCCCCATCGAGGCCATGATCTGCTGGGCCGACCGCACGGTCGCCCGCTGGAAGCGGTAGACCCGCTCCGTCTTGTCCCCGACGTCGAGCGCCCGCGCCCGGCGCGCGTCCTGCGTCGCGACCCCGACCGGGCAGTGGTTGGTGTGGCACCGCTGCGACTGGATGCAGCCGACCGCGAACATCATGGCGCGCGCGGCGTTGGTGTAGTCCGCGCCCTGGATGAGCCGCTTGACGATGTCGCCGCCGGTGGCGACCTTGCCCGCCGCGCCGATGCGGATCCGGTCCCGCAGCCCGGCGCCCACGAGTGCGTTGTGGACGGTCATCAGCCCGTCGGTCAGCGGCGCCCCGATGTGGTCGGAGAACTCGAGCGGCGCGGCGCCCGTGCCGCCCTCGGCACCGTCGACGAGGATGAAGTCCGGGGTGACGTCCTCGGCGAGCATCGCCTTGCACACCGCCAGGAACTGCCTCCGCGAGCCCACGCAGAGCTTGAAACCCGCCGGTTTCCCGCCCGCGAGCTCACGCATCCTGGCGATGAACAGCACCAGCTCGCGCGGAGTCGAGAAAACCCGGTGGTACGGCGGCGAAACCACGGTCCTGCCCTGGGGAACCTCCCGCACCCTGGCGATTTCGGCGTTGACCTTGCCGCCGGGCAGGACTCCCCCGATGCCGGGTTTGGCGCCCTGGGACAGTTTCAGCGACACGCAACGCACACTGTCCACAGCGGACTTGTCGGCGAACTCGGCGGCGTCGAAGCCCCCGTCGCGCGTGCGGCAGCCGAAGTACCCGGTGCCGATCTCCCACACCAGGTCACCGCCGGGCCGGAGGTGATACTCGGAAAGCCCGCCTTCGCCGGTGTCATGGGCGAAACCGCCTTTCGCCGCGCCGGCGTTGAGCGCCAGGATCGCGTGCGAGGACAGCGATCCGAAGCTCATCGCGGAAACGTTGAGCAACGCCATGTCGTAGGGCTTCCGGCAGGCGGGGCCGCCGATCCGCACCCGGGGTGGCTCCGGGGCGGGTTCGACGGGAGTCATCGAATGCGCGAACGACTCGTACCCGTAGGCGTAGACGTCGCGCTCGGTGCCGAACGGCGATTCGTCCTCGGTGGCCTTCGCCCGTTCGTAGACGATGCTGCGCACGTCACGGTCGAACGGCCTGCCGTCGGTGTTGCGCTCGACGAAATACTGCTGGACCTCCGGCCGGATCGCCTCCAGCAGATACCGGAGATGACCGAGCAGCGGATAGTTGCGCAGCACCGCGTGCCGCCGCTGCGTCAGGTCGTACCAGCCGACCGCGGTCAGCGCGGCCAGCGGCACGGCCGCGAAGCACCACCACGGCGAAACCAGCGCCGCCGCCAACGCGGCCGTGACCGCCGCCGCGGTCAGTCCGAGGACAAGGGCGAAACGCACGCACCGAACCTAACCGAGCGCGGGTACGGCCGCACGCCGCGGCCGGTCAGTCCTTCAGGCCCTTGATGGCGTCCTTGGCCTTTTCCGCGGCCTGCTTGACCGCGCCCTTGGCCTGCTCCGCCTTGCCCTCGCCCTGCCACTGCTCGTTGCCGGTGGCGTTGCCGAGCGCCTCCTTGGCCTTGCCCTTGAGCTCCTCGCCCTTGTTCTCCATCTTGTCGTTCATCGAGGCTCCTTTCCCATCACCGCGGCCGACGCGGCCGCGGGCTGACCTCGCGCCCCGATTACCCCGTCACCGGATGGCTACACCTCCGTTCCGCGCCCGGTCGAGTGATCCGCGCAACCACCGTTCGAGGGCGAGCAGCTCATCGGCGGGGAAGGGGCCGCGCGCCCAGCGTTCGGCGTACTCGTCCTCGCCGAACCGGGTGAGCAGCGCCCGTGCCGCGCCGGCCACCGTGCGGACGAGCTCGTGTAGCGGCAGGTCCGCGGCCAGGAGCTCGTGCCCGTCGTTGCCCGGCAATCCGAGTGGGCGCGCCCAGTCGACCGCCAGGACACGTACGTGCGCGTGACCGCTGGGATCGGTGGTGTTCAGCCAGCGGTACTCGATCGGCTCGCCGTCCCAGGACACCCGTACGCTCCGCTCGCCGGTGGTGAGCAAGAGCAGGGCGGCGAGCATGTCGCGCAGGGCCGGGGTGAGGTAGGAGGCGTACAACCGCCTCTCCCCGCGGCTGTCCCCAGCACGGCGAGCAGCCAGCCGGTACCCACGAGATCGAGCGCGCACGTGAACGTGTCCGCCGCCCACGGCCGGAAATGATCCCCCAGCGGTTTTTCCGTCAGCAGAGTGCGGAGGTACGCCATCTCCGGCTGGGGGATCGAACGGGACAGATAGACCTCGTCGAGCGGCTCGACGAGGGCGCGTAACTCGCGCGAGGCCTTGGCGGGCAACGCGAACAGTGCCAACCGCAGTGCTTCCCGCCGCACCACCGGGTCGTCCCATCGGCAGCCAGGACACGTGCAGTCTTCGGGCGTGTAATCGTCGAGTGCGCGTACCGGACCGCGCACGAACCGGGCCCAGCCCGCGAGTGCTTCGGCGATCGCGCCGGGCCGCAGCCGGGCACGCTCCAGAACCACGATCGCTTGTCGCGTCGAGGCGGAAACCCGGGACACCTGCCGGATCGGCGGTTGTCCTTGTCCGCGCCGGATCGGAGAATCGGCGCGCAGTCGCGCGGGGCGCCTACGCGGCATTGCCCTTTCTGGTCGTCATGACCGTCATCCTCGCACAGAACTCTCGTTCGCGGTCACATCGGCCCGACGCGCACCGAAGGACGCCCTCGTCGCGGCGAATCACCGTCTCCTAGGACGCGTTCGAGACGCCGCCCAAGCCCTGTGCCCAGCTGCGTTCCTCGCTGCGGCGGGAGATCCGCCAGCCCTCCGGGGTGCGGACGTACTCGTCGAGGTACCACATGCCCAGCAGCGCGATCCGCGGATCGCCGTCCCCGACCGGCAGCGCGAGCGGGTTCAGGCACATCACCCGGCCCGTCGCCCGGTCGCCATCGACGCGGATGTCCGGGTTGGCGATCAGATGCTGGAACGCGGGCAGCATCGCCAGGCTCCGCGCGAGCCATTCCTTGACCTCGGCACGGTCGCCCTCGATGCCGCCGAACGCCGTGTAGTCGATCCGCGCGTCGTCGGTGAAAATCCGGTCCAGCGCGCCGAAATCCCGGGTGTCGATCGCGGTCGCGTAGGCCACCAGCAGATCCTGGATCTCCAGCCGGTCGGAAATCTCCTGAATGTCGAGCACCTGGCCTCCTGGAACACCGCGACGGGGACGTGATCACTCTACCCAGCGCGGAGACCGCGTGCCGGGAACCCGGGCCAGGGCAAAAGTCAGCAGTGGCTTCGCATGCGCATGCTGTTGATCCGGTCGAAGATCCCCGCGTTGAAGTTCCCGCTGGCGAACCACCAGTGCCACTGGTTCTTGATGGTGCCTTCGACGAATTTGGTGTCACCGCCATGATGCACCGGAGCCAGGATGATGCTGGAATCATCCAGGGTGTCCACCCACATCAGCCACGCGTCATTGGTGTCACTGCTGACTATCGCCGCCTCGAAGGACGCGCTGCCGTCCCGTCTGAGGGTCCATTTCGCGCGCTCCATGGCGCAGTCCCCCACCGTGATGCGTCCCCAGCTGAACGAACACCAGTCGTTGTTCGCGCAAACGGCTTGTACGGTCGCCGGCGTCTGCGTGGTGGCCGATGCCGGCGCGGCGACGACGCCACTGCCCGCGAGCACGAGTGCCGCCACGACGGTCAGTACCCGACGTGATTTGGTCATCATGTTTTTCTCCGCCAGAGGTTGCCGAACCTGTGCCGAATTCGGGGGAACCGGGGAAACCGGTCCCGAAATCGCGTTCCAGAACTTCGGGAAAAGCCGTTCGGGAAAGCACCCCCTTTCCACGGCTCCGCTCCGCGAATTCGCACCGGAGCGGTCCGGGTTTCAGTATCCTCGCGGCCGGGTCGCTTCGTCCAAGTCGCAATCACAATCGGCCGATAGGTCGACGTTATGCGCGCGACCCGGGCGCTAGACTCGACACGCCGGCCGGCGCGGTGGTGCGGAGGGTGGTCGTGGTGGAGTTGCGTCGCCTGCGTTACTTCCTGGCCGTCGCCGAGGAGGGCGGTTTCACCCGCGCGGCCGCCCGGCTGCACGTCAGCCAGCCCGGGCTGAGCCAGCAGATCCGTGCCCTGGAACGGGATGTCGGCGGTCCCCTGTTCGAGCGCCTGCCCGGCGGGGTCCGGCTCACGCCCGCGGGCCACGCCATGCTCGAACCGGCCCGCCGCGCGATGGCGGCGGTGGCCGACGGCCTGCTCGTCGCCCGCGACCTGGCCGGTGGCGCCAGTGGCTCGCTGCGGGTGGGCATGATCTACGGCGCCGCCGGCGCGGTGACCCAGCCGATCCTGTCCGCGTTCGCGAAGGCGTTTCCGGACGTCCGGCTGAACTTCCGCGCGGAACTCCCGGTCGGCCGGGCGTATTCCGCGCTGCTCGAGGACGAGGTGGACGTGGCGTTCACCCGGCTGCCGCTGCACCCGCAACGACACGCCTGGACCGTGCTGTACGAGGAACGCCGCGTGCTGGTCGTCCACGAGCACCATCGGCTCGCCAGAACGAGCAGCGTGACCATCGAAGAGGTACTGCCACTGCCCATCCTGTCCGCCAACCCCGCCGGCACCGCGCCGGAGGTCAACGACTACTGGCAGCTCAACGAATACCGCAACGGCGAGCCGCCCCCGCTCTTCCTCACCGAGGCGTGGTCGGTCCTGGAAGTCGCCTACACCCTGTTGCAGCATCCGGACGTGGTCGCCACCTGCGCGGACGTCGCGCGCCGGCACCACCCGCTGCCGGGCACCCCGCTGCTGTTCATCGACCTCCTGGAAGGCGGCGCCAGCAAGGCTGTCGTCGCACGCCGTCGCGGCGACCATCGGCCCCTCGTCCGGGCGTTCTGCCACATCGCCGCCACCGTCGCGCACCAGCCCGGTGCCCCGCCCGCCGGTTTTCGCCCCCCGGACACCGCCGGCAGGCAAGAGGTCGAATCCTGGGGCACACCGGGTGACTGAGCGCTTATTCATCGGTTATGTTGAGGATCAGCAGCCCCCGCTTTCTCAACGACGAGGAGTTCACCCGTGAGCGAGTCCCCCTCCCGTGTCGCCATCGTGACGGGCGCAGGCCGCGGCATCGGCGCCGCGGTCGCCAAGCGCCTGGCCGCCGACGGGTTCGCCGTCGGCCTGCTCGACCTCGACGAGGCCGGGGTCAAGGCGGGCGCCGAGGCGATCGTCGCCGGCGGCGGCAAGGCCGTCGGTGTCACGCTCGACGTCAGCGACGCCGAACAGGTCGACGCCGCCGTCACCCGGGTCGCCGAGGAGCTCGGCGCGCCGACCGTGCTGATCAACAACGCCGGCATCACCCGGGACAACCTGCTGTTCAAGATGACCGAGCAGGACTGGGACTCGGTGCTGAACGTGCACCTGCGCGGCTCGTTCCTGATGACCCGCGCGGTGCAGAAGTACCAGACGCAGGAGAAGTGGGGCCGCATCGTCAACCTGTCGAGCACGTCGGCGCTGGGCAACCGCGGCCAGGTCAACTACTCCGCGGCCAAGGCGGGGATGCAGGGCTTCACCAAGACACTGGCTATCGAGCTGGGCAAGTTCGGCGTGACCGCGAACGCGATCGCCCCCGGGTTCATCGCCACCGACATGACCGCCGCGACCGCGGAACGGCTCGGCATGTCCTTCGAGGACTTCAAGGCCGCGGCCGCGTCGCAGATCCCCGTGCAGCGGGTGGGTACCCCGGACGACATCGCGAACCTCGCCTCGTTCCTGGTCAGCGACGGCGCCGGGTTCATCTCCGGGCAGGTCGTCTACGTGGCCGGCGGCCCGACGGACTGAGGGAGGAACGACGATGCGCGAGTTCTCTTCCCTCGACGAGTTCGCCGGGGCGGTCGGCGAGCACCTCGGGTACAGCGACTGGCTGACGATCACCCAGGAGCGGGTGGACCTGTTCGCCGACGCCACCGACGATCACCAGTGGATCCACGTGGACGCCGAGAAGGCCGCCGCGGGCCCGTTCGGCACGACGATCGCGCACGGCTTCCTGACCCTGTCGCTGATCTCGGGTTTCGTCGGCAAGATCTACCGGGTCCACGGGATCAGGATGGGCATCAACTACGGCCTCAACAAGGTGCGGTTCCCCCAGCCGGTCAAGGTCGGCGCGAAGATCCGGGCCGGGGCCGAGCTGGTCGAGGTCACCGACGTGCCCGGTGGCAAGCAGGGCGTGGTGCGGTGGACCATCGAGATCGACGGCGAGCCGAAGCCCGCGTGCGTCGCCGAAATGGTCGCGCGGCTCATCGCCTGAAACCCGGCCGTGAAAGCCCAGGCCGGGGCGGGGTTTCCGACCAGCACTGTACGACATACCGACTGGTCGGTACCCTGACGGCGGACGTCGACCACCGAGCAACGAGGAGACCGGATGAGCCGGACCGACCCACCGGGTCTTGACCTGGGCGCGCTGCGTGCCCACCTGGACGAGCACCGGCCGGGGCTGGTCACCGGGGAGCTGGGCGCCGACGTCGTCGCGGGCGGCCGGTCGAACCTCACCTACGTGGTGAGCGACGGCCGGTCGCGCTGGGTGGTCCGCCGCCCGCCGCTCGGCCACGTGCTGCCCACCGCGCACGACATGGCCCGCGAGTTCCGGGTGATCTCGGGCCTGCACGGCACCGCCGTCCCGGTGCCGGAAACGGTGCTGCTGTGCGAGGACCCCGACGTGCTCGGCGCGCGGTTCTACGTCATGGAGTTCGTCGAGGGCACGCCGTACCGGTCCGAGGCCGAACTGACCGCGCTCGGACCCGAGCGCACGCGGAAGATCGCCGACGCGCTGGTCGACACGCTCGTCGACCTGCACGCGGTCGACCCGGAGCCGGTCGGGCTCGGCGATTTCGGGCGCCCGGAAGGGTTTCTGGAGCGGCAGCTGCGGCGGTGGAAGAAGCAGCTGGACGGCTCCCGCAGCCGGGATCTCGAAGGCTTCGACCTGCTGCACGACCGGCTGGCGGCATCGCTGCCCGCGTCGGGGAAGCCGTCGATCATCCACGGCGACTACCGGCTGGACAACGTGCTGGTCGACGGCGAGGACCGCATCACCGCCGTGCTGGACTGGGAGATGTCCACCCTCGGCGACCCGCTGACCGACCTCGCGCTGCTGGTGGCCTACGCCGAGCGGGACAAGGCGTCGGCGCGGTTCGTGTCCACCGCGAGCGCGGCACCCGGGTATCCGACCTCGGACGAGGTGGTCGCGCGGTACGCCGAGCGGTCCGGGCGGGACGTGTCCGCGCTCAACTGGTACGTCGGGTTCGCGTTCTTCAAACTGGCGGTGATCCTCGAAGGCATCTACTTCCGGTTCAGCCAGGGCAAGACCGTCGGAGCGGGATTCGAGAACGTCGGCGGCGCCGTCGTTCCGCTGATCACGCACGGCAACGAGATTCTCAAAGAGGAGAAGTAGCGTGGATTTCGCCTTTGACGCCAAGACCGAGGAACTGCGCGGCAAGCTCCTCGACTTCATGGACTCGCACATCTACCCCGCCGAGCCGGTCTTCGAAGAGCAGCTCGCGGCCGCCACCGACCCCTGGGCCACCGCCCCGATCGTCGAGGACCTCAAGAAGGCCGCCAGGGAACGCGGCCTGTGGAACTTCTTCCTCCCCGGCGACCATGGCGCGGGCCTGACGAACCTCCAGTACGCCCCGCTCGCGGAGATCACCGGCCGCAGCATCCGGCTGGCGCCCACCGCGCTGAACTGCGCCGCGCCGGACACCGGGAACATGGAGGTGCTCTCCATGTTCGGCTCGGACGAGCAGAAGAAGCAGTGGCTGGAACCGTTGCTGGAGGGCGAGATCCGGTCGGCGTTCGCGATGACCGAGCCCGACGTCGCCTCCTCGGACGCGCGCAACATCTCCACCAGCATCCGCCGCGATGGCGACGAGTACGTCATCAACGGCCGCAAATGGTACATCTCCGGCGCGATGAACCCGAACTGCAGGATCTTCATCGTGATGGGCAAGACCGATCCGGACGCCGCCCCGCATCAGCAGCAGAGCATGATCCTGGTCCCGCGTGACACGCCGGGCCTGACGATCAAGCGCGGTATGCACGTGTTCGGCTACACCGACGGCGATCACGGCGGCCACGCCGAGGTCCTGTTCGACGACGTCCGCGTGCCCGCCGAGAACCTGATCGCCGCGGAGGGCGCCGGGTTCGCCATCGCGCAGGCACGGCTCGGCCCCGGCCGGATCCACCACTGCATGCGGGCGATCGGGATGGCCGAGCGCGCGCTGGAGATGATGTGCCGCCGCACGATGTCGCGGGAGGCGTTCGGCAAGCCGATCGCCGAGCAGGGCGTGGTGCAGGACTGGATCGCCGAGTCGCGGGTGCGCATCGAGCAGCAGCGGCTGCTGGTGCTCAAGACCGCGTGGCTGATGGACACCGTGGGCAACCAGGGCGCGCACACCGAGATCCAGGCGATCAAGATCTCCACGCCGATCACCGTCGAGTGGATCGTCGACAAGGCGATCCAGGCACACGGCGCGGGCGGGGTCAGCCAGGACTTCGGGCTCGCCGAGATGTGGGCCGGGGTGCGCACGCTGCGGCTGGCCGACGGCCCGGACGAGGTGCACAAGCGCTCGCTGGCGCGGCGTGAGCTGAAGAAGTACCGGACGGAGGCTCGATGAGCACGATCACCGCTGACAACCTGCGCGGGCGGGTCGCGGATTTCCTTGCCGCACATGACTTTTCGACCATGGAACGGCTGGAGTTCCTGCGGGCGCGGTTCGACGCCGGGCTCGCCTGGGTCCACTTCCCCGAGGGCCTCGGCGGGCTCGGCGCGGCGCGGGCACTGCAGTCCGTTGTGGACGAAGAGTTCGCCGCGGCGGGCGCGCCGGACAACGACCCGCGCAAGAACGTCATCGGGCTCGGCATGGCCGCGCCGACCATCCTCGCCTTCGGCACGCCGGACCAGCGCTCCCGCTACCTCCGTCCACTGTGGACCGGCGAGGAGATCTGGTGCCAGCTGTTCAGCGAGCCGGGCGCGGGATCCGATCTCGCGGCGCTGGGTACCAGGGCGGTGCGGGACGGCGACGACTGGGTCGTGACGGGCCAGAAGGTGTGGACCTCCGGCGCGCATATGGCACGCTGGGCCATCCTGGTCACCCGCACCGACCCGGACATCCCGAAGCACCAGGGCATGACGTACTTCCTGTGCGACATGACCGCGCCGGGCGTCGAGGTCCGGCCGCTGCGCCAGATCACCGGCGAGGCGGAGTTCAACGAGGTTTTCCTCACCCAGGTGCGGATCCCGGACGCGCAGCGGATCGGCGCCGTCGGCGAGGGCTGGAAGGTCGCGCAGACCACGCTGATGAACGAGCGGGTCGCGATCGGCGGCACGGTGTATCCGCGTGAGGGCGGGATGATCGCCCCGGTCGTGAAGACCTGGCGGGAACGTCCCGAACTGCGCACGCCGGAGCTTCAGGACCGGCTGGTGAAGCTGTGGGTGGAGGCGGAAACGCTGCGGCTGGCCGGGACCCGGCTGCGGCAGCAGCTCGCCTCGGGGGCGCCGGGGCCGGAGGGTTCGGCGATGAAGGTCGCGTTCTCCGAGCTGAACCAGGCGGTGTCCGGGCTGGAGATCGAACTGCTCGGCGAGGACGGACTGACCTACGACGACTGGACGTTCCGGCGTTCGGAGTCGGTCGACTTCACCCGCCGCAGCCCCGGATACCGCTATCTGCGGGCGAAGGGCAACTCGATCGAGGGCGGCACCTCGGAGGTGCTGCGCAACATCATCTCCGAACGTGTCCTCGGCATGCCGTCGGAACCGCGTGTGGACAAGGACGTCGCCTGGAAGGACCTTCCCCGATGAGCGAGGCGCGCGAGCCCGAGGTACTTACTACCGCCGAGAGCGCATCAGCAGAGCCCGACGAGGTACTTACTACCGCATCAGCAGAGCCGGATCTGCTCTATTCCGAGGTCGAGGAGGACCTGCGGGCGAGCGTGCGGGATCTGCTCACCGACCAGGCGTCCCCGGCGGCGGTGCTGAAGCGGGCCGAGACGGCCGAACCGTACGACCTGAAGCTGTGGCGCACCCTCGCCGCGGACCTCGGCGCCGCCGGGCTCGCGGTACCGGAGGAACTGGGCGGGCACGGTGCGTCGGCGCGGGAGGTCGCGGTGGTGCTGGAGGAACTCGGCCGGTCGGTGGCACCGGTGCCGTTCCTGGGCAGTGTCGTGCTCGCGACGTCGGCGCTGCTCGGCGCGGACACGACGGACGCCGTGGTCGCCGAGCTGCTCCCCCGCCTCGCGGCCGGTGACCTGATCGGTGCGCTGGCCGTGCCGCTGACCACCGCCCCGGACGCGGAATTCCCTTCCGCCGTCACGGTGAACGCCGACGGGTCGCTGAGCGGCCGGGTCGGCAAGGTGGCGGACGCGTCGGCCGCGGAACTGCTCGTGGTCCCGGCCATCGGGCCGGACGGACCGGGGCTCTACGCGGTCGAAGCGGCGTCCTCGGGTGTTTCGGTGACGGAGCTGGTGTCGCTGGATCTGACGCGGCGCGTCGCCGACGTCGTCCTGGACAACGCGCCCGCGCGGGTCGTGGCTTCCGACGCCCACGCTCCGGCGGCGTTGACGTACGCGCTGACCACGGCGGCGGGACTGCTCGCGTCGGAACAGCTCGGCATCACCGAATGGGCGCTGACGGAGACCGCGGAGTACCTCAAGACGCGTTACCAGTTCGGCCGTCCGGTGGGTTCCTTCCAGTCGCTGAAACACCGGCTGGCCGATCTGTACACCGATCTGGTGAACGCCAGGGCCGCCGCGCGCTACGCGGCCGACGCGCTCGCCACCGGCAGCGAGGACGTCCCGGTCGCGGTCGCCGTCGCCCAGGCCTCGGGCGCCCCGATCGCGGTGCACGCGGTCGAGGAGGCCGTCCAGCTACACGGCGGGATCGGCATGACGTGGGAACACCCGGCGCATCTGTACCTCAAGCGCGCCAAGGCCGACGAACTCGCGCTCGGCACCCCCGCCCGGCACCGGGCCCGGCTCGCCCAGCTGGTCGACCTGCCCGCGTGAGCTGAATGGGGGGTTGGGGGCAGAGACGGGTGTGGCAGATCCCCAGACGCCGTGACACAACACCGAAATAAACCGACAAAGGAGGTGTGCGCTCCGCGCGGCGCCCCCCGCGGGTCTCCGACCCTCTCCCTTCCACACCCCAGCCCACCCCACCCCCCCCCCCTTCAGCTCGTCTCACGCACGGAAAGTCCCCTTCAGCTCTTGGAGCCGCACGCGGGATTCCTTTTCGGACAACGAATTCGCGAGCAGCTGCCGGGACAGATCCTGGTAGAGCCGGACGCCTTCGGAATCGTGCATGAACGTCCGCACGAAATGGTTTTCCAGGAAGATCGCCGGGGAGAACCCGTCGAACTCGTACCGCACGTAGTTCCCGTGCATGCCCCCGTGGAAACCGGTCCCGGTGGGCACGATCCGTAGCACGACGTTGTCGAGTTCGCTCAGCGCCAGCAGGTGGTCGCACTGCCGCGTCATCGCCTCGGCGTCGCCGACGCGGATTTCGAGGGCGTGTTCGCTGATGAGGGCGAGCAGTTTCACCGGGTCGGGCCGGGTGAGGACCTCCTGCCTGCCGAGGCTGAGCACGAGCCGGGTGTCGATCTCCTCCGGGCCGATCACGGTCTTGGTCCACAGTTCGCGGGCGTATTCGGCGGTCTGGAGCAGTTCCGGCAGGACCATCAGCGACCACGCGGTGACCCGCTCCGCGGCCCGCTCGTAGCCGAGCGCGGTCCGCTGTGCCAGCGGCAGCCGTCCGGCCAGGGTCGCCAGCCAGTCGGTCTCCCCCGCGTGCCGCGCCAGCCGCAGGGTCTGTTCGTAGCGCCGGCCGGTGACCTCGAGCGCGCCGAGCAGCCGCACGACCTGTTCCGGGCTCGGCACCTCGGTTCCCCGTTCCCAGGCGGCCAGTGCCGACGGCGCGATGCCGAGCATGGCCGCCAGCCGGTCCGGTGCGACCTCGAGGTCCAGGCGGACGCCGCGCAGGGCCGCGGACAGGGCCCTGGCGCACGGGGAAGCGGTCTTCGGTTCCATGCGGTAAGCGTACGAACACCGTCTATTCCCTGATCGGGCCACGGAGTTACGACTCGTACACACCCCGGCCCGGCACCGGGGCCCGTTCAGGAACGACCGGGCGGCCGGATGGCGTCGAGGAGGAGGTCGGCGTAGTGGTCGCCGATCTGCCGGGCCGACAGCGAACCGCCGCGCCGGTACCACGAACCGAGGTGGTGCACCGAGCCGAAGAAGAAGTCGACGATCACGTCGGCGGGCTTGTCCGAGCGGAACTCGCCGGACGCCTGTCCCTCCTCGATCATCGAGCGGAACCGCTCGTGGTACTTGCGCCGCTCGGCCCGCACCGCCTTCTGTTTCTCGGCGCTGAGCTGGTGCATCGACTGCAGGAAGATCGTGTTGTCGTCCAGGTTGTCGATGCTGCTCACGACGACGTCCGAAGCGGCGGCGGCCAGGCGTTCACGCAGGGGCGCGTCGCTGGAGGCGACGCCTTCGAGCTGTTTCGTCTGCTCGCGCAGCACGCGGGCGTAGATCTCGTAGAGCAGGTCGTCCTTGGAGCCGAAGTAGTGGTACATCGCCCCCTTGGTGACGCCGGCCGCCTCGACGATCTCCTGCACCGACGTGCGGTCGAAGCCCTTCTTGGCGAACAGTTTCGTGGCGTGCTGGAGCAGCCGCCGGGGCACCGCGGCCTGGTCTTCGCCCGGTGTTCCGGCCGCGTCGCCCGTTTTGCGGGCAGTCGCTCTGGTCACGGCCCGACCCCCTTCGTGGTACTGGGACGATCAGCATACCGGCTGGTCGGTCCCCCGCCCGGTCACCCACCGCCGAGGAAGCGCCTCGGGGTGTCGACCAGCATCGTGGTGATGTCCTCCTCCGGCACGCCACGCTCGCGCAACGCGGGCAGGACGTCCTTGACGATGTGCAGGAAATGCCAGTTCGGCGCCAGCGACGGGATCTTGTCGTAGTCGACCCAGTCGATGTAGCAGGACGCGTCGTGCGAGAGCACCATGCTGCTCGCGTAGCCGTGTGCGCACATCGCCGCGACGGTCGCGACCCGTTCTTCGAAGGACAGCAGCTGGTCGAGCCCGAAGCGGTCCATGCCGAGCAGCGACCCGCGATCGGCGAGCGCCTTCAGGTAGTCCAGATCCGTACTGTCGCCGGAATGGCCGATCAGCACCCGGCGCAGATCGACGCCCTCGGACGCGAAGACGTCCTGCTGGTCCAGGCCACGCCGGGTCCCCGCGTGCGTGTGGGTCATGATCGGCACCCCGGTTTCGAGGTGTGCCATGGCCACCGCGCGCAGGACCCGTTCCACGCCCGGCGTCAGGCCGGGCTCGTCGGTGGCGCATTTGAGGATTCCCGCCTTGACACCGGTGTCCGCGATGCCGTTCCTGATGTCCCCGGTGAACATCCCGACGAGCGGTTCGTCCCCGTCGAACATCGTCCCCGGCCCGCGGAGGCGCAGGTAGTGCGGGACGTCGTTGTAGGTGTAGAGCCCGGTCGCGACCACGATCGAGAGGTCGACCTCGGCGGCCACGCGTTGTACGCGCGGGATGTAGCGGCCCAGTCCGATGACGGTGGGATCCACGATCGTGTCGATCCCCGCCGCTTTCAGTTCCCGAAGCCGCCGGATCGCTTCGGCAACGTGTTCCTCTTCGTGGAAACCGCCGTGCTCGGGGTAGTTCGCCATGAATTCGGGGCTCAGCACGAACAGGTGCTCGTGCATGAGCACCCGGCCCAGCGCACCAGCGTCCACCGGCCCGCGCACGGTCTCGACGACGGCCATCGGCGCTACCCCCTCGCCCGCAGTTCGCGGCGGAGGATCTTGCCGCTCACGGTTTTCGGCAGTTCGCCGAGTACTTCGATCGTCCGCGGGTATTTGAACGCCGCGAGCCGTTCCTTGCAGTAGGCCACGAGTTCCCGCGGATCGGCGGTCACCCCGGGTGTCGCGCTGACGTAGGCCTTCACGCTTTCCCCGCGATAGGCGTCCGGCACGCCGACGACGGCGGCTTCGCGCACGGCGGGATGCGTGTAGAGGACGTCCTCGACCTCGCGGGGCCACACCTTGAACCCGGAGGCGTTGATCATGTCCTTCTTGCGGTCCACGACGTAGACCCAGCCGCGTTCGTCCATGAACCCGATGTCGCCGGTCAGCAGCATTCCACCGGGCAGCGCGGTTTCCGTCGCTTCGGGCTGGTTCCAGTACCCGGACACGACCATCGGGCCTTCGACCGCGATCTCCCCCGCCTGCCCGAACGGCAGCTCGCGGTACTCGTCGTCGAGGATGCGCACGAGTGCGCCCGGCACGGGCAGGCCGATCGAGATCGTCCCCGACTCCGGGTCGATCGGCGCTTCGAGGGAGCCTGGCACGGTGACGCAGCCCGCGGTCGTCTCGGTGAGGCCGTAACCGTTGTGGATGTAGTGCCCGAACTTCTCCCGGAATTCCTCGACGATCGCGGGCGGCAGCGCGGCGCCGCCGGAATAGAGCAGCCGGAACGACGCGAAATGCTCACGGGTGACGCCGGGATGCGCCATCAGCGCCATGTACGCCGTCGACGGGCCGACCGTGTAAACCGGCTTGTGTTCCAGGAACGCGTCAAGCACGACGCCGGGTTCGAACCGGTAGGCCAGCGACAGCGTTCCGGCGATGTCGATCGCCGACGCGAGTTCGCAGACCATGCCGGTGATGTGGAACAGCGGCGCGAGCGCGAACAGCGTCTTACCCTCGGGCAGCCCGCTGAACACACGCAGCGTCGCGGCGTTCGTGCCGATATTGCCGTGGGTGTTGGTCGCGCCCTTCGGTTTGCCGCTCGTGCCGGAGGTGTAGCTGATCAGCGCGACGTCGTCGAGGGCGAAGCCGGGGTCGGGCGGGCGCGGGCCGGTGCTCGCGCGGGCGACCGCCAGCAGGTCGTCGGCGCCGGGCGTCGGCTCGCGCTTCACCTTGCCGAGCACGCGCGGATCGTCGCGGGTCTGGAATTCGAGTTCGCTCGTGGTCAGCGCGATTTCCACCGGGGTGCCCGGGACGACCTCGGCGAGGTAGCGGTTCCACGCGCCCTGCGAGCACACGACCGCCTTCACGTGTGCGTCGGTCAGTACGTGGGTCAGCTCGGCCGCGCGGTACATGGGATTGACCGGGACGACGATGCCGCCCGCCTTCCAGGCGCCGAACAGGGCGAGGACGAACTGCGGGATGTTCTGCAGCACGATCGCGAGCCGGTCACCGTGCCCGAAACCGGACGCGCGCAGATGCCTTGCGATGCCGTCGGAAAGCTCGTCGACGTCCTGATAGGACAGTGCGGCGTCGAAGTACGCGATGGCGGTGTTGCCCGGTGCGCGTTCGACGCTCCGCCGGAACGTCTCCGGCAGCGTGGTCGCCTCGACCGGCCCGGCGGCTTTCATCCGTTCGTCGTAGCTCGCGAGCCACGGCTTGTCCTCGTACCAGCTCACCCAGTGACCTCCTTTGGACACCGACCAGTCGGTATGCCGACGCTAGAAGCCGATCGCGACGACGTCAAGCCGCCGATCTCGCGTGATTCAGCAGCGGCCGAAGAATTCCACCTCGCCGAGGGCGACCAGCTTTCCGGGACCGGCGCCATAGGCCCCGGCGATGGTGAGCCGGATGCCGGTCACGTCGGAGATCGCCAGCGCGGTGTGCTGTGGCCCCGGCTGGTCGGCCAGCCGCAGGGTGGTGTTCTGCCGCCTCCCGTCCTCGGTGATCGCGATGAGTTCGAGTTCCGACGGCCGGGCCTGGGTGTTGAAGACCTCCCGTTCGGCCGACGCCCCGTCGTTCACCACGACGTCGAGCAGCCGGCACGGGCGCCCGAACTTCGCGTCCAGATGTTCCCCTTGCGCGGGCGCGGGTTTCGCGGGTGCCCAGAACCTGTTGGTGAACCCGTCCATGGCCAGCTTCGCCGGATGCCCGTCGGCCTCGCTGGAGGCGGTGAGCGTCTCGGGGGTGAGGGCCACCGGCGTGGTGGTCTTGTCCTTCACCGCGGTCACGACGTCCGGTCCGTAGCGGACCGCCGCGCCCACCAGCAGCGCCAGGATCACCAGCACCAGCAGGAAGACCGGGAAGCGGATCCGCCTGCCCCGGAATCGTGGCAGGCGCAGGCGCCGCCACCACGGGATCCGCCGGACCTCGACCGCGGTTTCTCCGAGGACCGCGCCGCAGCGACGGCAGAACCGGCGGCCCGGCGCGTTGGGGGTACCGCAGTTCGGGCACGGGCGGTCGTCCGGGCCGACCGGGACCTCGGCGTCACCCGGGGCGCGGACGACGGGGCGCTTCTCGACCGGTTTGCCCGGTCGCACGGCCCCCGGCTGCTCGACGCCCGGTTGCCCTGCCCGCGGCTGCTCGGTACCTGGCTGCGCGACGCCTGGCTGCGCGACGTCCGGCTGCCGGTCGTCGACCGGAGCGGGAGCGGCAGGGGTGGGTTCCACCGCGGGCGCGGCCGGTTCGGGTGGCTTGTTCCAGTCCAGATAGGCCCCGCAGTTCCCGCAGAACGCCTCCCCCTCGGTCACCGGCGACCCGCACACCTCGCACCGCCGCACCGTCCCACCGACCGCGTTCATGCTGACAGCCCTCCGATTTCCACGGTGAACGGCACATGCGCCGGACAGGATTCGGCGACCACATGCTCGACGTCGTGCCGCCGGACGGCAGCCGGATCCGGTACCCGCAACCGGATCGACAGCATCGGCGCGGCGAGCGCGGGCAGCGCCGAGCCCGCGGTTTCCGACCAGCTCACCCCGCCCGGATCCGCGATGTCGACCTCGCCGCCGAACTCCGAGCGCAGCCGTTCGGCCAGCCCGCTCCTGGTTCCCCGCCGCCGATGCCGCGCCACCGCACGAGCCACCGGTTCCCGCTCGGACGGCCGGTCGGCGGCCACCCAGAACCCGAGCAGCGGCAGGAAATCCACTGGGGCCAGCGCGGGGTCGAAATAGGCGTGGAGGTTGTCCAGTACCGACAGCACCGGCGCCAGCACCTCGTCCAGTCCGGCCGTGAAGTGCTGCGCGAGCCGATCACCGGCGTACAGCCCGGGCAGTTGTTCCCCGAGCGGGTACCGGCTGGGCAGGCCGGGCACCGAAGCACGCATCAGGCGCCCTCCGTGACGGTGACCTGGTGCTGGTAGGAGAAGATCAGCGCGGTGCGGGAGATCTCCAGCACGTTCACCGGTTCCCCGCGCCTGCCGGTGATCGGGTCCGCGGGGAACATCCGCAGTTCGTCCACAACGGACACTCCGGGCGCCGCGGCGAGCACGGCGTGGACCTCGCCGAACTGCACCGGCCGCCCGAACGGCCAGCCCGTCCCGTCCGGCCCGCCCCGCACCGGGTTGAGGTACCGGTACAGCGCGTCCAGCGCCGACCGCCGGGCCTGGTCGGCCGAACCGGACGCGCGCAACCGCGCCACCACCGTCAGGCCCTGGTAGTACGGCGGTTCGACAAGCACCCGGGTGCCGACCAGCCTGCGTTCGTCGAGGCTCCCGGCGACCGCGGCGAGCATTTCCCTGGGCGGGATCAGCTGTTCGAGCCGCAGTTCGTCACCGACGTCGGCGGTCGCGTCAGGGACGACGAGCACCCGCACCGCCGGTCCGCCGGGGCCGGCGTCCGCGGCGGGCACGCACCGGACCCTGGCCGCCGCGGGCGCGGCGCCGCGCGCGATCAGCTCGAAATCATCCACCGTGACCGCGCGTTCCTGGGTGCGCAACGCCAGCGGCCCGCGCAGTTTGGCCGCTTCGACCGTCTCGCCGTCGACGCCGCCGCTCGCCGCCTCCCGGTTCTCCACCCGCGCGACGTAGGGCACCGAGCTGCGCAGCACCGAAATCGCCCGGCGCGCGACATTGCCCGCCCGGCCACCGCCGGTCCGGTAACGCCGGACCCGGAGCACCGCGCCCTTCGGCGGCACCGCGCCGTAGTACCGGATCGTGCCGTCCGGCTCACGCACCGCGGGCCCGAAGGCGAATTCGCCGCCGGTGGCGTCCAGCACCACGTGCCGGTCGGTGGCCGAGGACGCCCCGAAATGGTCCACAGTGGACCATTCCTGCCAGCCGTCTCCTTCGGATACCTCCACCACCACCGGGGCGCCATCGGTCAGCACCGGTGGTCTGCTGACCGGGAAGCGTTGTCCCGCAACGCCTTCGGATTCGCCGATGACCTCGCCGAGGACGGTCTCCGCGTGTTCGGCGACGATCGTGCCGCCGATGGTGAACACCTCGGCCGCGCTGACCGTCGGCGACTCGGAGTAGAAGGGCTGCCCCGCCGCGGGTTCCACCACCCGGCAGCGCAGCCAGCCCGCCCGCGCCCCCGCGATCACCGACGCGGTGTGCGAGGCGGGCATGTGCAGCACGACGTCGCCCGGCCGGTTCAGCCCGCCGGTGCCGTCGGAGTCCACTTCGCACGGTGCCCAGCCACCGCCGTCCCACGCCTCCCAGACCAGCGGTGGCTGGCGGGGATCCACGCCGATGCCCTCGACCTTGCTGTCCAGCCGGATCACCACCACGCAGCGGGGCACCGCGGCCGACAGCCCGAGCACCATGGTGTCCCCCACCGCGGGAGACGTCGCGAAGCAGGCCACGTCCTGGCCCGAGAGCAGGTCGTCGGTCCGGTCGGCCGGGGACCCACCGGCCGCGCCGGTCACCAATTTCTCCAGCGCGCAGGGCACCACGACCAGATCGTCCACGGTCGCGAAGGAAACCGCCTCCTCGGTCTCGCTGCGCGTCGTGGTCACCTCGGTGCCCGCCCGCAGCACCACCGGCTCCGGCTGCGGCGCGGACAGCCAGAAGGTGACGTCGGCGCGCGCGGCCGCCGGCGGGAACAACCGCACCCCGAGCAGTTCGAGGAACGCCAGGTAGTTGCGCTCGGGGACGCGGTTGAGCCGGTAGATCAGCTGATCGACCATGTGCGCGAAGGTTTCGATGAGGGTGACCCCGGGATCGGACACGTTGTGGTCCGTCCACTCCGGACTGCGCCGCTGCACGTAACGCTTCGCCTCGTCGACCAGCTGCTGGAACCGCCGGTCGTCCAGATTGGGGGCAGGCAGGGTCATGAAAGCTCGCTCGGCTCGTCGTGGGCTGGGATGACGTAGAAGGGGAAGACGAGGTTGCGTGGATTGTTGCTTTCCCGGATCCGGTAACGGATGTCGATGTAAAGGATCCCGCTGTCCACCGCGTCGTAGGCGACCGCGACGTCGTCGAGCTCGATCCGCGGCTCCCACCGTTCCAGCGCGATCCGCACCTCGTAGGCGATCCGCCCCGCGGTGGCGCCGTCGCTCGGCGCGAACACGTGCTCGTGCACCCCGCAGCCGAACTCCGGGCGCATCGGCCGCTCGCCGGGCGCGGTGCCGAGGATCAGCCGGATCGACTCCTCGATCTCCTGCTCGCCGGTCACGGTCGCGATGCCGCCGGTGGCGTCGGCCCGGAGCGGGAACGCCCACCCCCGGCCGATGAACCGGTCGCTCATCACCTGCCCCCGATCAATACGGTCCGCGCCCCGCTGCTGATGACGGCCTTGCAAGCGGTTTTGTCGCCCACCGCGGCGAGCGGGCGGCCACCGACGAGCACACGCCTGGTCGCGACCTCCGGCCCCGGCACGACGACGTTGGCGGGTCCCAGGAGCCGGTGCTGGGGCGGGACGTTGCACCCGTTCATCGTGCCGGGGCCGACGACCGCCGCCGGCCTCCCCTCGATGAGCACGGCCGGCACTCCGGCGCCCTGGAGTGCGCCCGTCGGCGGCCCGGCCGCCAAGCCCAGCTTCGCCCCCGCGTCGACGTGGCTGGTCGCGTCCGTGATCCTGGCTGCGGGTGGCATCGCTCTCTCTCCTTTGTGGACGATCATTGTGGACGGTGTGGTCAGTTGAGGCGGATGACGCCTGCCCTGACCGTTGCCTCGGTGCCGCCGTTGACGCGCACCCCGGTGCTGCCGTTGATCGACACCGATTTCCCGCGCAACGCCAGATGCCCCGCGCCGGCGTCGATCTCCACCCCGGTTCCGGTGATCTGGACGTACTTGCCGGCCTCGATCTGCACGCTGCCGTCGCTGCGCACCACGATCTTGGTGCCCTGCCGGTCGAGGTCGACCTCGAGTTTCCCGTCCCCGGTGCGCAGCTTCACCCCGCGCGGCCCGCCCTGGGTGTCCAGCAGTTCGACCCGGTCGCCACCGCGGGTCCCGAACGACCGGCGGTTGACCTTGCCGCTGGCCCGGTCCACCAGCGGGCCGTCGTGCGGCGACGGGAGGTCCACGCCGTTGTAGAGCCCGCCGAGCACGTACGGCTTGTCCAGCAGGCCCTGCTCGAAACCGACCAGGACCTCGTCGTTGACGTCCGGGCAGACCACACCCCCGCCACCGACACCGCCGAACTGCACGGTGCGGACCCAGTCGGTGACGTATTCGTCGTCCAGCCACGGGAAACACAGTTTCACCATGCCCGGCCCGTTCGCCGGTCGCCGCTGGACCTCGGTGACCTTGCCGATCGCCAGGCCGGGAATCCGCGGCGGGTCCGGCGGCCCCGCCACGGCGAGCCCCGCCAGCGACCGGTCCTCGGCGCCGCTGACCGTCACCGTGGTGCGATATCCGTTGCCCGGCTCGAAAACGTGACGGCTGGCGGTGGCCGTGTAGCGCCCGGAAAAGCTCGGGCCGAGGTTGCCCAGCGCGACGGGCACCCCGGCACGCAGATGCGGGTTGCCCTCGCAGACCGCCTCGACCTCGCCGAATCCGGCCGCCGCCGCGGTGGCCTGCGCGGCCGAAGCGGTGTCCACTTCGGACTGTGTCCGGTACGCGCCGTCGGTGACCAGCAGTTCGCCCGCCCCGCCGAACCGCGCGCTCGACTGTCCCGAGGACATCCCGGCCTGCACCGTCTTGGAGGTGGCCGCCCTGGTCCGCTTCACCAGCGGCCGTTTCGTGGTGACGTCCCAGCCGCGGACCGTCACGGTGTCCACCTGTTCGGCGGTGGACAGCCCGACCCGCACCGAAAACAGGTTCTCCCCGTATTGCAGCACCTGGTGATTCAGCCTCGCCGAGAACCGGGGTGACGGCGCCTTCGCGGCCGGGTCGGGCTCGGTGAAGTCGAGGCGGCCCTCGTCGTCGACCCTGACCACGGCGCCGTGTTCGGCGGCGAGCAGGCGGAGGAACTCCCAGTCGGTCATGTTCGCCTGGGAGATCTGCTGGTAGGCCGGGCCGGGCGCGCGCACCTTCCCGACGCCGAGCCCGGCGTTCTTGGCGATCTGGCGCACGATGTCGGCCGCGGTCATGTTCCGGAACGCGAGCACCCGGCGGCGCCGCATCAGCCGGTGCGCGCGATCGGCCGCGCGCAGCACGGTGAACGTGCCGGTCTCGTCGGATTCGGTCTCCAGCCCGATGATCTCCCCGGCGAACAACGGCAGCTGGGTGTTGTCCGCGACCGTGGTCACCGAGACCGTCAGCGGGGAGCCGATGGTGATGCCGGTGTCGGCGAGCAGGTCGTGATCGGGATCCCGGAAGGTCAGCACCGCGACCGCGGGCAGGTTCACCGCGTCGTCCACAATGCACTGGACGAGCTGTTCGGCCCAGACCGGCGCCAGCGGGCCGGGAGTGCCGACAACGGGTTCGAGGGCGTACGCGCGCACGGTTCAGCCCGCCGTGTCCGTGGCCGGGATCAGCAGCTCGGTTCCCGGCCGCAGCCGCATCGGATCGTCCAGCCCGTTGGCCTCGGCGATGATCCGCCACGCGGTCGCGTCGCCGTACTCGCGCCAGGCCAGCTGCGCCAGCGTGTCGCCCGCGACCACCCGGTGCCCGCGCCGGGCCTCGATCGCGCCGGAGGTGGGGTTCTGGCCCGGCGTCCCGCCACCCGCCTCGTCGATGGTCAGCGAGCACCGGGCACGCAGCGGGCTCCCGTCCACATCGAACAGTGAGTAGGTGACCGAGACGCTCTTGACGATCCCGTTGAACGACACGGTTTTCGACCGCCCCCATTCGAAACGCACCCAGGGACTGGCCGGGCGTTTCCTGCCGAGGCTCTGGGTGGTGGGCACGCAGGCGAGCAGGATCGTCTGCACGCCCTGCTCCACCGAGTCGTCGTGTTTCGCGGTGGCGTCCAGGAAGATCTCCACGGACAGGGTGCGGGGCGCGCTGCCGACGAACTCGGGCACCGCGGCCTGGTCCGCCATCCGGGACGGCTTCCGCCGCCATTCGGTGCGCTTGGTCAGGGTGAGCTGGTTCGGGTTGAACTGGAACTTGACGCGCGCGATCGTGCCTCCCGGTTTCGCGCCGACCTTGGCGGGCGGCTGCATGATCAGCAGTTCCGCGCGGACCAGGTTCGCACCGGCCGGTGCGGTCATGGTCGTCCTCCTCTCCTTGTGGTCAGTGGCGCGAGGCGATCGCTGGTTCAGCCGGGCTGCAGGCCGTGGTGCGCGATCTCCAGCCGCTCCACCGCGGCCTCGGAGCGGGCCGGGTCGAAGTCCGGGCCGCTCCAGCGCACCGGCACGATCCCGAGCACGTTCCAGCGCGCGATCGGTGTACGGTCCGGGCGCAGCGCGACGATCTCGCCGTTCTTGCGTTCCACCCGCTGCACGATCGTGGTGAGCCAGCGGGTCACCTTCGCGGTGTCCGCGGTGACCGGGCGCGTCAGCGTGATGTTGGACCAGCGGATCCGGCTCGGCAGCTGCCAGACGAACCCGTTGTTCCCGCCCTCCTGGAACTGTTCCATCTCCACTTCGGCGCCGAGCCCGGAACAGCTGTTGAACGCCCCGAGATCGTCCCCGCCGATCGTCAGCCGGAAGAAAACCGTGCTGGCGAACACGTCAGTGGACATGCGGCACCTCCTTCCTCGTCATCCGTTCAGCGCCGCCGGGTGTGCAGCCTGCCCGCACGTTCCCGGCCCGTCCGCAGTTCGGCGCGCAGCAACCTGCTCACCGGTTCGGCGAGGCGCCGGGCCAGTTCCTCGATGCCGAGATGCTCGGCGGCCTTGGGCGGTTCGCCGTCGGTGTTCTCGGTGGCCTCACCCACCGGTGTCCCGGGCGGTGTGTCGATCGGGGTTCCCGGCGGCGTGTCCGGCTCCTCGGGGGAACTGGTCGTGGCGGAAAACCCCGAAGTGACAACGGAAAGCCGCGACGGATCGGCATCCCGCTGGATCGTGGCCGCCGTTGACGCCGGGGCCGCGATGGGTAATTCGGGTACCCAGCGCGCCGGAACGACCGGGGCGCCGGGGGCCGCGGGCGGACGGACCGGCGCGACGACGGCCGGGGCAGTGCCCGCCGGTGCCCGCTGGACCGGCGTCTCCGACAACACCACGCCGTGCCGGGACGGCCAGTTGGGCGCGATCGCCGGGCGGGGCGAGGCCGGGCCGGGCTGTGCCGGGCTGGGCTGTGCCGGGCCAGGCTGTGCCGGGCCTCGCTGTGCCGGACGAGGTGCCGCCGGGCGCCGCGGGGCCGCGGGTCCGGCCGTCGCGCGCTGGACCGGTGGACTTCCTGGCTGTGTGCCGGAGCGCACCCAGCGAACCGGGGCGACGACGGTGTGGTCCACTGTGGACTCCGGCGCCGGCGCGGGTTCGGCCATCGACCGCGTCAGCGGGCGATCGGCGAGCAGCTCCCGGACGATCGGGCGTTCGGCCTCCCACGCGGGTTCCCCCGGCCGGGCGACCACCAGCGGGGGCTCCCCTACCGGACTCGCCGATGTCGGCGCGGCTTCTCCGTCCTTGGTGGCTTCTCCGTCCTTGGTGGCTTCGCCGATCCGGTTGGCTTCGCCGGTCCGGGCGGATTCGGCGAACCGCTGGATCGGCGCCTCGGAAAGCAGCGGCTGTTCGGGTGTCGAAACCACCGGCAGTACAGGCTCCGCGGGGCGATGAGTGACCGGGCCCGTCCGCTCGGGGTCCGCGATCCGGTGAATCGCCCCGATTTCCGGCGCCAACGGTGTCTCTCCGACGAGCCCCGGAACCGGCCGCGCGCCGGGCGAAGGTGGCGCGAGACCCGCCGTCGCCGGAGCGTCGGCGTCGTCCCGTGCCGAAACCACCGGCAACTCCGGCCCCGCATGATGGTCCGTGTGGGGTTTCCCGCCCCTGGTCTCGGAAGCCGCGATGCGCTGAACCAGTCCGCCTTCGGAAATCGGCGGTGCCATCCCGGAAACCGGGGCGAACTTTGGCGCCGCCGCCCCGCTGTCCATCGCCTGTGCGGTCGGCGGCAACGCGGGCAACGGTTCGCCCAGTATCGCCGAAGGTCGCGCACGACCGTCGTTTTCCGGGCGCTCGGTGTCCGAAGTGGACCTTCGGGATTTCGCGACCTCCGTCGCCTCCGCGATGCGCTGTGCCACCCCGGCCTCGGACACCAGCGGCGCCACCACCCCGGGGACCGCGCCGGACGGCGACGGGGGCACGTCCGGCCCGAGCGTCTTCGCGGTCGGCGGTAGCGCATGCAATGGCTCACCCAGTCCGACCGGTTGCCTTGCCTGACCGGGATTTCCGGACCGTCCAGTGTCCGAAGTGGAGTGTCGTGGCTCCGGAGTGGTCCGCTGCGCGGTCACCGGCAGCTCGCTCATCGGCGCGCCGAGTCCGGGCTTCCGGACCTCCGGCGCCGGGATCACCGGTAGCGGCGAGGCGTCCGTGTGGACCCGCTGAAGAGCGACGTCCGGTTCACCAGGCTGTTCCGGGGTTTCCCCCAGCACCGGACGATCCGGAGCCGCGTCCGCCGGCGGAAGGCCGGGCCGATCGACACCCCGTCCTGGTGCGGGCTCGGCGGACGGCACCGCACGGACCCGCCGGACGGGCAGCGCGACCCGCGCCACCGTGAGCGTTCGCGCCGCCGGAGCGGGACGGACCACGGCAGGCTCCGCTCGCAGGCCGCCATCGTTCGAAAGCGGATCGGCCGGTGTCTCGATCGGCATCGCGAACGGGGGACTTGGGGTGCCGGAACGCGGAACTCGCGTGTCTGGACGCGCAACTCGCGTGTCTGGATGGAGAACTCGCGTGTCTGGGGCGGCGGGGACGCGGTGTACGACCGGTGGGGTGGTGCTGGGGGCGGGCAGCAGGGGGCGGATCAGGCCTTTCGCGACGCCGGACGGGGCGGACGTGCTGACCGCGTGTCCCATGTCGGTGCGGAAGGAAGGATTCTGCCAGGCGGCGAGCCTGGCACGGAAGCCGAGCGGGTCCGACACCGTGGCCACGCGCCGCACGGTCGGCGTCATCGGGCGGGCCGCCCGCCATCCGCCGTCCGGCACCAGTGGCGGCGCCACCGCTGCCTCCCCCGCCGTCGCCGGGACGCGGCGGCGGCGGAACCGGTCCAGCAGACCCACTCCGCACTCACCCACCCTCGTTGATCCGGGTGTTGATCCCGGCGATCTGCTCCACCCAGCGGATCCGTTCGTGGTGTTCCAGGTCCAGGATCTCGTCGCGGGACCAGTGGAAGTGGTACGCGACGTACGCGACCTCCTGGTGGAGCCGGTCGGGCGCGTACGTCACGATTCCCCCAGGCGATCACCGGCGATGTCCACCTCGAAGGCCGAACCGCACGACGGGCAGCTCACCGCCGCCCTGGTGTGGCCCTCACTGTTGATCCGGCGGTAGAAATCCTGCAGGAACGCGATGTCCGAGGCGAACATCTGCTCGACCAGCCCGGCATGGATGTCGGTGACCGAGCCCAGCCGGGTGATCACCTGGCTGAGCAGCACCACGCTCAGGTACGCGGGATTCTCCTTGACCCGCAGGTCGATCAGCGGCCGCAGCTCGTCCCGCGCGGTGGCCAGGCGCATCGCCCCGGACCGGTGCGTGACACCGTCCGCGTCGACATAGCCACGCGGGAGCTCGAACTCGAACTCGGTGCGCAGATCCTCCCGCCGCGAGGCGGGCTCCTCCACCGGCGGCCCCGCCTCCTCGGCCGACGCGGTGGGCGCGCTGACTGTCCTGCGCCTCATGCGATGACATCCATGGTTCGCTCGCAAGCATCGCTCATTCGACGGAGATCTCCTCGAACGTGATGGTCACCTTTTCCAGCGCCGCGCTGGACTCGCCCGCCTTGAACGAGGGGCCTTCCCATTTGCTCGCCCAGCCCTGCATGAGCTGCATCCGCCGCACGGTCGAGCCGTCCGCCTGTTTGATCTCGATGGTGATGTTCTGCCGCGCCGCTTCGACCGCGCCGTTGTTCAGCGTCTCGGTGATCCACTTGGTGAACTCGCTGCTCTGGTCGAGCCCCCGGGTGATCGTCACCTCACCGCCCTTGCGGGCGCCCGGCTGCTTGCGGATCACCAGTTTGCCGTCGACGACCTGTTTCACCTCCACCACGTCCTCCTCGACGGTCAGCCCGCTGACCTCCTGGATGGACTCGACCTCGTAGCCGCCGAGCTGCAGCCCGAAGATGTGGGTGGAGAGTGCGTCTCCCTGCGCCATCTTTGCGTGCCTTTCTGGGGATTATTCGCTGACCAGGCTGGTGCTGTCGGAGAACTGGGACAGCCGGAAGATGACGAACTCGGCCGGTTTCACCGGTGCGACACCGATTTCGCACACCACCTGGCCGGCGTCGATCGATTCCGCGGGGTTGGTGTCGGCGTCGCACTTGACGTAGAACGCCTCGGCCGCGGTCCGGCCGAACAGCGCGCCGCGCCGCCATTCCTCGGTGAGGAAACCGGTGATGTTGCGGCGGATGCTGGACCAGAGCCGGTCGTCGTTCGGTTCGAAGACCACCCACTGGGTGCCCAGCAGGATGGACTCCTCCAGGTAGTTGAACAGCCGCCGCACGTTGAGGTAGCGCCAGGCCGGGTCCGAGGACAGCGTGCGGGCGCCCCAGATCCGGATCCCGCGGCCGGGGAAGGCCCGGACACAGTTGACGCCGATCGGGTTGAGCAGGTCCTGCTCCCCCTTGGTGAGCCCGGTCTGCAGATCGATCGCGCCCCGGATGACCTCGTTGGCCGGCGCCTTGTGCACCCCGCGCTCGGCGTCGCTGCGCGCCCACACCCCGGCGACGTGCCCGCTCGGCGGGACGACGACGTTCTTCCCGGTCGCCGGGTCGAACACCTTGATCCACGGGTAGTAGAGCGCGGCGAACTTCGAGTCGTACCCGGCCTCCTCCTGGCGCCACTTCCGCACCCGCTGCGCGGTCAGCCCCGGCGGGGTGTCCAGCACCGCCACCCGGTCGCCCATCTGCTCGCAGTGCGAGACGATCGCCAGCTGCACCGCCTTGACGCCCTCGGCGTCGATCAGTCCTTTGTGGAACGCGCTCATCAGGTCCGGGATCGCGACCATGGTGATCTCGTCGATGGCTTCCAGCCCGCCGAGACCGGTGCGCCGGTCCAGATCGCCCACGTACTCGTCGGCGGTGACCCGGGCCGGGACGTCGGGCGCCGGAGCCGGAGCGGGCAGTGTCACGCTCTGGTTTTCCGGGCGGGTCAGCGCGCCGCCCTGCGCCTCGCTCGCGGTGACCAGCTTCGAGCGCTCCCGGATCTGGGTCACCACGTAGTTCTTGACGTTCTTCCTGGTGGACACGTCGAAGGTCTCCACCACCTTGCCGCCCTGGCGCACCAAGAGCCGGAACCGGTCCTCCGGCGGGTTCTCGCCCTCGGCGTCGGCGATTTCCACGGCGATGTCACCACCGGCGCCGGGAAGTGCCGCGACCTGGAGCCCGCCCACCGCGGCCGGAGCCGCGGCGGGCGGGGCACCGGCGTCGGCCGAGGCGTTCCCGACCCGGACCACGTATGCCGCGCCACCGCCGTTGGCGAAGTAGCCGTAGACGGCCTGTGCCAGGAAAGTCTCGGCGACGAACCCGCCGAACGTTGCCACGTAAGCGTTCCAGCTGGTCACCAGCGTCGGCTCGTGGAAGGGTCCCCGCTCGGCGAACCCGACGAACGCGGCGACGGCGGTGCCGACGCCCTCGATGGGCCGGGCCCCACCCTGAACCTCCTCCACGTAGACGCCTGGGGAGAGATAGGTCGGCATGCTCGCTCCTCCTCTGTGCCAAGATCAGCCACTATCCACTTTCGCTGTTTCGCCCTCGACGGCGCGAGTGCCTGCGAACCCAATCGAGGGCACGTTCGATGCGCCTTCGACCCCCTCGCGCTTCGCCCCGCTGTACCTCGCTGTGGTCCTCGGTCTCCGGTTCGCTGGGAGGCGCCACGGTCACCAGCCCCGGCTGACGCTCGTCGGTCACCGGCGGCACCGGTAGCCGCACCGCCGGAATGCCCAGGTACTGCATCACCCCGGGCACCGTGTCCGGAATCGCCTTGTTCGCTTCGGGTTCGTTGGCCAGTTCCCCCTTGTCCCCGGCGAAAACATGCTCGCCGACATGCGCGTGGCCGACGACGACCACATACTTTCCCGGCGAGCGCTCCTGATCCTTTTCCACGACATACCGGGCATAGACGTTCATCATGGCGGCGCGCTTGTGCGGCGCCCATTTGTTCCCGGACTGGTTGTAGTCCCGCGTTCGCTGCATGCTCGCGGGCAACGCACCGACTCCCTGGACCCGTGCGCCATGACGTTTGGCCGCGATCAGGAGGTCCGACATCCCGTCGTGGTGGTTTTCGGCCCGGTACATTCCGAGGAAGGCCTGCAACGCGGGCGGCATCTCCTCGCCAGGACCGGAGGCAAGGTACTCGTCGACCAGTGCCTGATGGCCGTCCTGCCGGATGGTCTCGACGTAGACCGTCTTGATCTTGCTCTCGCCTCCTCGACGCAGGTTCTCCACCACGAAGTTCCACGCCGTCGCCTCTTTGTGGTTCTCGCCGATGACCAGTGCGGCTTCCTCCGCCAGCAAGTCCTGGAACTCGTCCTGCGTGCCGACGTCGCGGTAGTCCTCGGCCCGCCCGGCGAACTTCTCCGCCTCCGTCGCCGCCGCCTCGGCCAGTGCCGCGACCCTGCCCTCCTGTATTTCCCAGTACCGGGCCGTGTCCGGTGTCCCTTTCCCGAACTCGTCGATCGGGTTCGCGAGCTGGTCGACGCCTTCCATGCCCGCGAGCTGTTGCCCGATCGGGCCTCGCAGGAGCGCCACGACGTAGGGATACAGTTCGAAGAGCGTCACCCGGTCGTAGTATGTTTCGATCCTGCGCTCCGCGTCGTCGAATCGAATACGCGAGTCTTCCCTGATTCTCGGGTACTGTCCGAGCACTTTGCCGCAGAATTCTTCCCATTCCCCGGGCGTCGTGAAGGTCACTTGCAGGGAAGGGCCTCCGGGGGCGTTGGCGGCCACGCCGAGCGCGCCTTCCTCCACCACCCGCTGGACGACCGCATGCTCCGCCGAACGTTGCGCCGCGTGCGCGTGGCCGTGGTCACCACCCGGTACCGGCGAGTGCATGACCCGCTCCGCGTTGGCCTCGGCGGCGCGTTCGAAGCGGTCCGACGGATCGGAGACCTTCACGCCGTCTCCGGTGTCGGTACCGGAAACCGGGCCGGAGCGCTGCTGCACGACGTGGGTCAGCTCGTGGGCCAGCATCTTCTTGCCCGCGTGCGAGTCCGTGTCGTAGCGCCCGCGCTGGAAGACGATGTGCGAACCCGTGGTGAACGCGTGCGCCTGAACCGACTCGGCGGCCTCGTGGGCGGTCGAGTCGGTGTGCACCCGGACGTCGGAGAAGTTCGCGCCCAGCCGCGATTCCATCTCCGACCGGACACCGTCGGCCAGCGGCCTGCCCGATCCGGACAGCGCCTCGTGCACCGCCGAGCGCTGCACGTCGAGGCCGTCCGCGTGCCCGGCGAACCGCTGCACGACGGCCGCGTTCCCGGCGATCCGCTGCAGTTCCAGCAACCGGGCGTGGTCCGGGGAAACCCCGGCTTCCGCACGCTCAGGTGCCGAGAACCGCTGCGCGGCTGTTGCCGCTTCGTCCTGCCGGTCCTTTTCCCTCATCGGTCATCACTCCAGCCAGTCGCCGAATTCGCTGTCCAGCAGCAGCCGTCCGAGCTTGCGGTACTCACGCCGGATCGCGGCGATCAGATCGGCCATCGACACCGGCCTGCCCGCCTCGGCCGCCAGGTAGGCCGCGGTCACCGCGCAGGCGCGGATCGAACCACCCGCCAGCTCGAACGACTTCGCGCAGAACGCGAGGTCCACATCGGACGCACGCGGCAGCTCGGGTCCCAGGCAGCGGTCCCACAGCGCGAGCCGTTGATCGGCGCCGGGCACCGGGAAATCGACCAGCACGTCCAGCCTGCGGGTGAACGCCTCGTCGAGGTTCGACCGGAGGTTCGTGGTGAGCACCGCGATACCGTCGAAGGATTCCATGCGCTGCAACAGGAACGCCGATTCCAGATTGGCGTTGCGGTCGTGTGAGTCCTTGACCTCGGTGCGTTTCCCGAACAACGCGTCGGCCTCGTCGAACAGCAGCAGCCCGTTCACCCCGGCCGCCTCGGTGAAGATCCGGTCGAGGTTCTTCTCGGTTTCGCCGATGTACTTGTCCACCACTGTCGCCAGGTCCACGACGTACAGGTCGAGGCCCAGCTCGGCGGCCACCACCTCGGCGGACATCGTCTTGCCGGTCCCCGATTCGCCGGCGAACAGCGCCAGCACACCGGTGCCGCGCCCACCGCCGGGCCGCATCCGCCACGCGCCGAGCACCCGCTCCCGGTGCCGCGCCCGCAGCACCAGCTCGCGCAACTGGTCCAGCTGTTCGCCGGGCAGTACCAGATCCGCCCAGCCGACGGCCGGTTCGACGCGCCGCGCCAGCCTGGCCAGCCCGGCACCGTTCTGCGCCCGTACGCCGGCCCGCAGGTGCGCCGTGGTGACCCCGCCGCCGTCGAGCAGTGCGAAACCGGCCGCCGCGCGGGCCGATTCGACGAGCTGGGCCGGGCCGAGCGTGTAGGGGGCGAGCGCCGCTTCCACCGTCGCACTGTCCAATTCGGACACCGGGAAACCGGTTCCACGCACCGTGTCCCGCCAGAGCCGCGCCCGATCCGTGCCCACCACTCGTTCGGCGGTCAGCCGCAGCGGGACGGTGCCGGGCCAGTCCGGATGCCACGGCCGGTCGCCGTAGAGCAGCACGGGGGCCCGGGAGGACAACCCGGTCAGCCCGCGCAGCACCCCACGCCAGCGCGGGTCCGCGAGCGCCTCGGCCGGGCCCGCCACCACCCCGGCACCACGCAGGCCCGCTTCCCTGCCCAGCGCGGTCACCACCGCCGCGGGGCCGTCCGTCTCGATCAGCGCCGGCAGGTCCGCCAGCACGGCGCCGCGGCCGGTCTCGGCCAGCGCGGCCTCGGCCAGTTCCGCGCCGGAACCGCCGTCCTGCCGCAGGTACAGCAGCCGCACGCCCGCGCGGAGAGCCCGCGCCACGCGGTCCGCCCGCCCGGCGGCCGCCTGCCCGGTGGCGACCGTGGCGACGCCCCGCAGGACGGGATCCGGCGCCGGATCCCCGAGCAGGTGCGCGGTCACCCGGTCCGGGACACGGACGGTCCGCGACAGCACTGGCCGTTCCAGCTCCTCCACGAGCAGTAAGCCGTTGGCGCGCAACGGTTCCCCCGCGGCGAACCTGGCGCGTCCGGCGGGTGAGAAGGGTGGTACCCCGCACAGTTCCAGTGCCAGGCCGATGGTGGGCCTGCGCCGGGTGACGTCGTCGTTGAGATAGCCGTACAGCCGCTCGAACCGGGCGTCGAGGTCGGGTGCCAGCGCGATCAGCAGGATCGCGACGTCCAGCGCGGTGAGCCCGAACGCGGCCGCGAACTCCGGGAGCAGCGGCTCATCACCGGCCAGGTCCGGGGCGGGCACTCGCACGGGATCGTCGAGAATGGCCTGGACCGCCTCCGGGGTGAGGTAGAGCCCGCGGTGCGGATCGTCCGGATCGGGATCGGCCGCGCGCCGGGCGGCCACCGCACGACGGACCCGCAGTTCGATCGCGGCGAGCCCGGCGGCGAGCGGCGCGGTCACGACTCACCCGTCCTTCGGCGTGTCCTGGTCCGCTGCGCGCCGAACTCGGGGACGTCGCCGTGCGGCCCGGTCGTCGCGGGTTCCGGATAGCGCAACCGCCGCCGTTCCTCCTCCACGCTCAGGACGAGCCCGTCGGTGACGGACGGGCCGACCGGCGTGAGCTCGCCGAGTTGCGGCGCGGTGACCAGCAGATCGATCGACGGTTTGAGTTCGCCGCCCAGCGCGGACCACAGCTCCGACAGCGACCGGCCCTCGCCGAGCGGCCGGGCGGCCTGCAAGGGCAGGGTCAGCCCGGTGTCGGCCAGCGACCCGGCGAGCGTACGGCGGGGCAGCTGCTCGGTCGCCCCGAAGCGGGCCAGCAGCGCGGAAAGCAGCCGGTGCTCGTCCTGCGGCCGCGTGGTCCACGCGGTGACCAGATAGGCCAGGTGGTACCAGCGTGGCGGCGGGCGCCAGCCACGCAGTTCACCGCGCTCGTCGTGTTCCTCCATCCGGCCGGTACTGCGCCGGGCCAGATCCTCGCGGACGTCGTAGAGGAACACGTTGATCGTCGGCCCGTTGCGGCGGGCCGCCCACTCCTTCGTCGGTGCCTCGAAGACCACCTCGATCTGCGAGCCGAGCCACGCGCCGTCGGTGATCAGCGTGCGTAGCGCCTCGTCCACCTCGTGAATCATCGGCGCTCCACGAAGTTCGGCGGGCCCACCGACGGCGCGACCACCATGAACGGCGTGGTCACCGGCGAGAACCCGGCACCGCGCGCGGTGATCGTCCTCGGCCCGAGCTGATCCTTCGGCAGGATCAGCAACTGGGCCGCGAAACTGCCATCGCCCTGCGGCACGGCCGGAGCCGCGACGGCGGTGATCCCGGGCGACCAGTTCAGGGTGACCGGGCCGCCGGGCGGGAAGTCGGTGCCACGCACCGAGGTCACGAACCCGGGCGGCCCGATCGGCGGAAGGGCGACGATCTTCGGCTGCAGCACCCGCAACCGGGCGGTGGCGGTGTTGTCGGCGAGATCGGCGTCCTGGCCGCTGCTGGTGAGCACCCCGGCCACCCGGGTGTCGACCGCGGCGCCGGGCGCGAACACCACCTGGAGCAGTGCCGACCCGCCGGGCGGCAGGTCACCGACGAAGCACTGGCCACCGGGACAGCCCGGCGGCAGCGCGACCACCGGTACCCCGGCCGGCAGCACCAGCGACACCCGTATCCCGGTGGCCTGCTGCCCGCCGGAGTTGCCGATCCGGTAGGTGGCGACGGCCCGGCCGCCCACATAGGACGGATCCGGATCGACGCTCACGCCGAGGCTCGGGCCGGGCAACGGCGGTGGTGGCAGCGGCAGTGGCGGCGGGGCGGGTGGTGTGGACGGTGGCGGCTGCGGCGGGGTGGTCGGCGGCGCCGGTTTGTCCACTGTAGACACCCGGGCGGAGGCGAAGTTGTTGCCTGGATCGGCGTCGAGCACCGGCCCGGAGACGAACCAGGACAGCTCCCGGACGCCGGGCGCGTCGCCGACGACCTCGACGGTGATCCGCACCGGCTTGCCCGGCTCCAGCACCCCGAGGTCGCAGCGGAGTTCGGCGGGCGCGCAGGAACCCCGTTCGCCGGTCACCCCGGTCAGCCGCAGGCCACCCGGCGGAGCGAAGGTCAGCGTGGTGCCCGGGGACGGCGCGGGGCCGTCATCGGTCACTGTCAGTGTCAGCCGGGCGGGCGCACCGACTACTGTGGACGGTGGCGGGCTCGTGAGTTCGGTCCGCAGGTCGACCGAGCGCTGCCAGCTCGGCTCCTTCTGCCTGCCCGGCAGCGCGGCCGTGAGCTGCTCCAGCCTGCCGCTCGCGAGATCCAGCGTCCGCAGGTGTTCCGGGCTCGCGTCCGCGCCCGCCGCCCGTGAGGTGAGCACGAGCTTCCGGCCGTCCGGGGAGAAGGTCGCGTCCCGCGGCTGGTACGGCCCCGTCGGCGGAGCGGTGATCCGCCCGGTGCAGGAACCACCGGCCGACGGCAGCAGGACCCGGCATCCCGTACCGTCCACATGGGATTGCAATAGCCCGTCGAACTCGCGGTTGAAGACGATGGTGCGGCCGTCCGGGGAGAACACCGCGCTGTCGTCGACGACGTCGCAGTTCCCGCCACACACCACAGTGGACAGATCGCGCTGGGTGCCGAAGGTCGCGGTGTCCGCGGTCCAGATCCGGTTGCGGCGTATCTCGGTTCCGGACTCCATCCTGATGGTCCCGCGGCTGAACGCGAGCGTCCGGCCGTCCGCGGAGAACGCGGGCTGGGTGTCGTTCTGCCCTTCCGCGCCGGGTGGCGGGGTGAGCCGGTGCACCACGGTGCCGGTGGCCACCTCGGCGACCACGATCCGGCTCGGGCCGCCCTTGTCCGGCGGGACACCGCCCGGCGACCGCCGCGACAACGCGATCTTGGTGCCGTCCGGCGACCATACCGGGTCGAACTCCCAGTCCCCCGGCTTGCGGTCGGCCAGTGGCATCGGCCGCGCGTTCCCGCCGTCGGCGTCGGCCAGCCAGATCCGCTCGATCCGGCCGCCTGCCGGGCCCTCGAACCGGGTGAAGGCCAGCGATCGGCCATCCGGGGAATAGGACTGGCGTTCCATCCACGGGTCGTAGCCGTCACCGGGATGGAACAGCTTGGTCCCGTCGGTGGCGGAAGCGGGGTCCTCCCGCAGTACCGAGTGGCCGAGGTCCCTGGGGTCGGCGCCGTCCGGCCGGATGTCCTGCAGGTCCGCGGTGTCCCGGTCGTCGGCGGTCAGCCGGGTGACCACCAGCCGGTCGGCGAGCCAGGTGGGGAAGCTGACCTGCCGGTCCTCTGCGAGCAGCAGCCGCGGCGGGCCGGACGGGCCCGCGCCGGGCGCGGGCTGCTCGTAGACCTGGTCGAACTTCGGCGTTCCGCACAGGCAGTACCGGCTGAGGAAAAGCACCGACTCCCCGTCCGGTTTCCACGAGGGCTGGCGGCTCTGCCAGTCGTCGTGACCGCCGCCGACCAGCAGCCGGTCGCCGGTGCCGTCGACGTTGATCACGTGTGCTTTCTGGTCCTCGGTGGTGCCCGCGTCCCGGTCGTTGTCACCGACGTAGGCGATGACGTCGCCGTGCACCGGATTCCAGGACGGCTGGATCGCGTCGCCCGCGCGTTCGTCGCTGATCCGCGTCACCGCGCCCGAAACCAGGTCCAGTGCGTAGATCTGGCGGCCCCGCACGGGTTCCCGGTTGCTGCTGAACGCCAGCCTGCCGCCGTCCGGGGACCACGACGGCCACTGCTCGTCGGCGATCGGGCTGCTGGTCAGCTCGCGCAGGCCCGTGCCGTCGGCGCCGACCGTCCACAGGGTGTGCCGGGTCCCTTCGGCCGAGGCGAACGCGACGGTCCTGCCGTCCGGTGACAGCACGGGATGGCTGGTGTCGAGGCCGGTCGTCAGCCGTCGCACCCTGCCGTCGGCGGCCCGCAGATACACCTGCGGCTTCGGCTCGTCGCGCGGGCTGGTGAACACCAGCTGCCCGTCGCGGCCACTGGCCTCGGTGTCCTGATGCGCCGGTCCGGTCCCGAAGAACGGCGTGGTCTTCGCCTTTTCGCCCAGATCCGGCGCGGCGACCGCGCCGAGACTGACGTGCCGGGTGCCCGCGAACGCGATGCGGCCCCGGTCGGTGCCACCCGGTGCCTCGTCCGCGCTGGCCGGCCGGTCCTTCGGGACGGCCACGAGCACCACGCACGCCGCGACGACGCTCAGCAGGACCGCGCCCAGCACCGATGTCCTGGGGTGCCAGCTCCGTTTCACTCATGCCTCCCCGAGGTGTCCTCGCTATCGTTTCCCGTCCGTCCCGGCCGCCGCAGTGCCGTCGCGGCCCCTTTGCCGGGCACACCGGGAGCCTTTCGGGCACCGCCTCAGATCAGCCCGTGCCGCATCGCGTATCCCACGGCGTGTGCCCGGTTCTTCAGCTGCAACCGGCAATTGAGCTCGTAAAGGCATTTCTTGACCGTGCGCTCGGAATAGGACAGTTTGGCCGCGATGTCCGCCGTGTCGAATCCGTCGGCGACCAGCCGGAGCACGTCCTGTTCGCGGGTGGTGAGATGGGAGAATCCCACCGCCTGCCCGGTATCGGCCTGCCGTTGCAACCGGCTCACCTGCTCGAACAGCCTGCTGAGCAGATCCCCGGACATACTGCCCTTTCCCGACGCCGCGGCGAGAACCGCGCGCGGCAGGGAATGCTCGCCCACCTCGGCCCGCAGCATCAGCCCGGCCACTCCGCATTCGATCGCCGCGGTCAGCCGGTGCGCCTCGATCTGCCGGACCAGCAACACTATCCGCGTGGAGTGCGTGGAATGCAGTACCCGCAACGCTCGCTCGCCGTCGTCGTCGAGCTGATCGATCACCACCACGGTGACCTCGCCGGGCTGTTCCTGCCCGACTAGGTCGAATTCGGCCCGCGGCCGCAGGAGGCCGGTCACTCCGGCCCGGGAAACGACGTCTTCCGCGCATACCGCGACAGTCACTCGGGACATTCGGCTGCTCCCCTTCGATTCTTTCCCCTGTTGAGCCGATCCAGCATCACCAGGGGGAATCAAGAATCGATAAACGCCGGGGGCTCAGCCCTTGTCGGCGAGGAATCCGTTCACCGTAACCAGTTCGGCGCAGTTGCCCGCGGGTGGCCCGCTCGGCGGTACCCCGGTCTTGGTGCAGGTCACGGTGACCGAGGCGGTGGCTTTCTCGTCGACGTCGACCGGGGTCACCCAGTGGTAGTCCTGATTGCGGAACGTCTCCAGCGCGATCGTCGCGATCGTCCGGTCCCCGAGCTTGATCGTGACGCGGCCCTCGTCGCCCTGGAAGTTCGACAGCAGCATGTCGGTGACCCGGAACACCTTGCGCTCCGGCACGGTGTAGCCGTTCGCCGCGGTCTGTCCCGGGCTGGTCTGGACCTCGATGGCCGTGTCGAACTGCCGCCGGTTCCCCCCGGTGCCCCCTGCCGGATCGGTGCCGTCCGGATTGTTCTCGCCGCCCTGGCCCTTGCCCTGTTGCTGCCCGGCGCCGGGTTTTCCCTGCTGGTTGCCACCGGGTTTGCCGCCCGGCGGGGTGTACCCGCCCGCCTCGGCGATCTGGTTCGTCTTGTCGTCCACCGCCTGCCGCGCCGCCGAGTTGACCGCGGGCCGCACCAGGCCGAACCACAGCGCCAGCAGCAGCCCGAGCAGGGCAAGCAGGGCCAGCAGCCAGCGCGGCAGCACCGGACGCTGGGTGAACGTCCCGTCCAGCACGATCGCGGGCGGTGCCTCGGGAACGACCGTGTCGTCCTCGCCCCGGCGGTTCACCCGCACCTGGAACGGTTTGGTCACCGGTTTGCCGAACCACATCAGCTTGTGCGCACGGACAGTCAGTTCCGACTCGGTGGACTGACCGGGTGGCAGCGTCAGCAGGTCCGGGCGGGTGAACAGCGCGAGCTCGTCGCTGCCGGCCACCCCGTCCACCGCCAGCGCGGCCGAGTCGTTGCCGCGATTGTCCAGCCGGACCGTGTAACGGGCCTTCCGCCTGCCCGCCTTCGCCTGCGGCACCAGCTCGGCACCGGCGTCGAGGTACGGTGCGACGATCACGGTTTCCTCGAGCACCACGGTGTCTTCCGGACGCTCGGCGGGCAGCACCCGGACACCGACCGGCACCTGACCCACCGGCGCCTCCGGCGACCGCGGCGGGGAGATCGACACCACGACGTCGCCCGAAGTACCGGGATACAGCGAAATCCGCTCCGGTTCCACGACCGCCCACTGCGCGAGCGCGCCGAGCACTTCGAAGGTGTAGGCCTCGACGATGTCCGTGCGGTTGAACACCGTCACCGTGACGGTGCCGGTCTCCCCCGGGGTGATGACGGGCGCGCCCAACGCGAGATTCGCTGAAGTGACCACCGCACCACGGTAAGCACCGCGGTGGCACGGTACGAGGGACTGCGGGGCATCATCGCGGCCCCTTCCGGTTCCCCGGCGGCTCCGCCGGACCGGTACCGGCGACCTCCGGGTTTCGAGCGCCACATTGGGGTTTTCTCGGTAAGGGGCGGGAGTGTGGCTTCGCTGGGGGTGTTTTCCCGAGGTGGTCGGGTGACGTCGGTGGCTGGCGGGGTGGGGTTGCGGTGGTGCCGGTGTCTCGAAAGCCCCGTTGGGGACGGTGAACGTCCTGAACGACGCGTTCGGGACAGGGGCCCAGCACTGGAGTGCCGTGAATGGGACATTGACGGCGTTGAACGTCCCCCATGTCCCATCCGCGACACTGCCGACCAGGACGCAAGCCCGCAACCGCTGTCGCCCGTATCGAACGCAACCGACCACTACCGAGAAAACCTCAATGAGGCTTTCTCAGTGGGTGTGGTGGTGCTGTGAAGGCCTCCTTCACGGCATGCGGTGGGTCCGAGGCGTGTGTCGCGAACGCTCCGTTCGGGACGTTCATCGTCGGCAACGGAGCGTTCGCGACATCGGACGAATGGAGTCGGCTGGTGCGCGGCCAGTCCGAGGGACGCCCTGGGTGCATCCACCGCGCACCGGGGAGCTGCCGATGGCCCAGACCTGCTTCAGTCGCGACTTTCCTTACCGCACAACCGATCCCGACCGTCGGCGAGCCCGGCCGCGAATCTGCGCACCACGTACTGGCATCCGTACCGGCCCGGGGCGGGCGAGGTGAGCAGGGTCAGATTGACCAGCGATTCGGCCAGTTCCTCGGCGACGTCTTCCGGCCGCTCCAGGATCCGGGCGACCTCGGACAACGAGAGGTCGCCCGTGGACGCGGCCAGCAGCCGCAACGCCCTGGCCTGCTCCGCGCTCAGTTGCTCGGAGCCCAGCCGGAATCCGGTACAGGAGACGACCAGGTCCGGGGTCTCGCGCAGCCGTTCGACGGCCGAGGCGAGCCGACGACGCGGGTTTCGTGCCAGCCGTTCCGCCACTTCCCTGACGGTGAGCGGCAAACAGCCGCAGTCCACCACCAGCGCCATCGCCGCCTCCCGCTCGGCCGCCACCCGGTGGTTGCCGACGATCCGGGTGAACAGGGCGAGCGATTCCCCCGGTCCTGGCACCTCGAGCCGGCAGGTCGTGACGCCGGGCAGGGTGGTCAGCGGGGTGCGCCCGGCGATCAGCACCGCGCAGCCGGGCGTGCCGGGCAGCAACGGGCGGATCCGCTCGGCGTCGCGGACGTTGTCCAGCACCATGAGTACCCGCCGGCCGGCGAGCGTCGTCCGCAGCAGCGCGGACCGCTGTCCCGGCGCCGAGGGGACCTCGGCCGCGGGAACCCCGAGCGCGAGCAGGAAATCGCGCAGTACCCGGGAAGGCTCACCCGCCCCCAGATCGGCGTGCAGCTGGCCGTCCGGGAACCGGGCCCGCACGCGATGCGCGACGTGCACGGCCAGTGCCGTTTTGCCGACCCCGGCCATCCCGGAGATCGCGGTGATCGCCACCGCGGTGCCGGTACCGGCGACCAGCCGCTCGGCGAGCTGGGCGGCGATCCCGGCACGACCGGTGAAATCGGGCAGCTCGGCGGGAAGCTGCGCGGGCCGGGGCCGCCGGACGGTGATCGCCCGCCGCGGCTCGGGAGCGGGGAGGTCGCTGGTGAGGATGCGCCGATGCAGCGCCACCAGCTCCGGGCCCGGCTCGACGCCGAGCTCCCTGACCAGCGTCTGCCGGGTGTCGGCGTAGACAGCCAGTGCCTCTGCGAGGTTGCCACTGCGGTACAACGCGGTCATCAGCTGTCCGCGCAACCCTTCGCGCAACGGTTGTTCCAGGCTGAGTGCCCGCAGCTCGGGCAGGATCCGGGCGTGCAGGCCCAGTTCCAGATCGAGTTCGAACCGGGTCTGGAGCAACGCGAGCCGCCGTTCCGCGAGCCGCGCGCGCTGCCGGGTGGCGTAGGGCCCCGGCACGCCGGCGAGCGGATCGCCCGCCCACAGCGCCAGCCCGGAATCGAGCAGGTCGCGGGCCCTCGCCGACTCACCCGCCCGGCGCGCCCGCTCCGCCGCGACGAACCTGACCTCCGCGCGATCGGCGTCGAGCATGTCCCCGGACAACGGCAGGGAATAGCCGCCGCCCACCGAAAGCAGTACCTTCGCCGGTGCCCTCGCCGGGCGATGCGGTTCGAGCATCGCGCGCAGTCCGAGGACGTAGGTGCGCAAAGCGGTCAGCGCCCGTGACGGCGCCTTCTCGCCCCACACGGCGTCGACCAGCTCCGACGCTGTCGCGGCCCTCCCACCGCGGAGGAGCAACGCGGCCAGCACCGCTTGCCGCTTCGGCGGGCCGATGTCCAGCGGCCGGTCGTGGTACCAGCCGCGCATCGTGCCCAGGACCGCGAACCGGAGTTCGCAGGCGCCCATGGAGTTCCTCCCACCCGAACGCCGCGGCCCCAGCCTCCGGACGTTCACCGACAAGTGGAACCGCGAGAACCCCAGATACATTTCCTCGTCGTCGGATAATTCACACCATTGTCGGGCGCCGCCGCCACGCCGGAGTCGGCAGGCTGGTGAAATGGCGATGGCAGACGAGGAGCCGCGTTTCGAGGTGCTCGGCCCGCTCCGGGCGTGGCGGGGGAAGTCCGAGATCCCGCTCGGTTCCCCGCAGCAGCGCGCCGTGCTCGCGATGCTGGTCGTGCGCGACGGCGCGCCGGCGTCGATCGGCGAACTCGTCGACGGGCTGTGGGGCGAGGCACCACCGAACCAGGCGGTGGCGGCGCTGCGGACCTACGTCACGCGGCTGCGCGCCGCCTTCGGCCGTCACTCACGGGACCGGGTCGTCGTCTCGGTCAGCGGTGGCTACCGGCTCGCCGCCGGTCTCCGCACCGATATCGGGGATTTCGCGCGAAAGCTCGTCGAGGCGGACCTCGCGCGGGCATCCGGCGAACCGGCGGCGGCCAGGACGGCCCTGCTCTCCGCGCTCGATCTGTGGCGCGACGAGCCCTTGGCCGGGATTCCCGGCCCGTACGCGCAAGCCCAGCGAGCACGGCTGACCGAGCAACGGCTGAACGCGCTGGAAACCCGGCTGGAGGTCGACCTCGCACTGGGCAGGCACACCGAAGCCGTCGCGGAACTGACCGGACTGGTGCGCCGGTACCCGTTGCGCGAGCGGTGGTACGGCCTGCTGATGCGGGCACTGCACGACGGCGGCAGGCGCGCGGACGCGCTCGGCGTCTACGCCGATCTCCGGCGGGTACTGGACCGCGAACTGGGCTGCGAGCCCGGCGAAGACCTCCGCGCGCTGCACACCCGGCTGCTCGCCGGGCCGGAACCGGACGGACCGCCCGGATCGCTCTCGGTACCGGCACAGCTGCCCGCCGACATCACCGATTTCACCGGGCGTGCCCGGCAGGCCGAGGCGGTGCGCTCGGCGCTCGTCTCCGGGTCTCCTGTCGTGCTGAGCGGGACCGGCGGAGTCGGCAAGACGACGCTCGCCGTGCATGTGGCGCACGCGGTGCGGACACACTTTCCCGGCGGGCAGCTGTACGTCGATCTCGGGGGCACCGAACACCGGTCTGCCACCCCGGCCGCGGTGCTCGCCGATTTCCTGCACGCGCTGGGTGTGCCGCGGGCGCGGATACCGGCGAGCACCGCCGACCGGTCCACCCTGTTTCAGTCCATTGTAGACGAACGAAAAGTGCTGGTGCTGCTGGACAACGCAAGGGACGTCGGGCAGATCGAGCCGTTGCTGCCGGACGGGGACGGGTGCGGGGTGCTGGTCACCAGCCGGGCGCCGCTCGCGGGGCAGGTCTTCCACACGGTGCACCTGGACGTCCTGGACGTCGAGGAGGCGCTGGCCCTGCTCGCCCGGGTGGCGGGCGAGCGGCGGGTGACAGGCGAACGTCCCGCCGCGCTCGAAGTCGCCGCCGCCTGCGGCTTCCTTCCGCTGGCGATCCGGATCGCCGGGGCACGGCTGGCAAGCAGGCCGGCGTGGACCGTCGAGTCGCTCGCCGCGCGGCTGGCGGGCGAACGGCGGCGGCTGCGCGAGCTGCGGGTGGCAGGCCTCGCCGTCGAAACGACCTTCGATCTCGGCTACACCCAGTCCCTTGTGGACAGTGGTCTGCTGGATGAGCCGGAAGCCGGGCACTATCGGTTCCACGACCTGGTGAAGCTCTGCGCCCGGCAGCGCAGCGAGGCGGAGGACGGGTCCACCGAACGAGCGGCGGCGCTGGAGCGGCTCTTCGATTTCGCACTGGCGACCGCCCGTAACGCCTACCGGAACATCGAACCGGAAAGCGTGCTCGCCGACCGCCTCTCGCGCAGTACCGCGGCCGGATTGTCCTTCAGCCACGCGAAAGACGCGTATCACTGGGTGACCGCCCGTCGTTCCGCGCTGGCCGCCACCGCCCGCCGGGCCGCCGAGAACCCCGATTGCCGATTGCTGCCCGCCGCCGATCTGCTGCTCGTCGTTTCCCTGCTCATCGGTGGCGACATCGCGAGCACGGAATTCGGGCAGGCGGCCCTGACGATCGCGCGGCGCGCGGACGAACCGGCGGACCCGGCGTCCGCCGCGCGGGCGCACCTGGTGCTCGGCAGGGTGGCGCTGGGGAACGGGCGCGTGCACGAGGCCGAAGAGGAGTATCAGCGCGCGCTCCGGCTCAGCGAGCGGGTCGATGATCGGCCGCTGATCGCCATCTGCACTCTCGCGGCCGGGATCCTCGCTGTGGAAACCGGTCGCCACTCCGAAGCGGCCGAAACACTCGACGAGGCAGCGGCCGCCTACCGGGCGCTGGACGATCGGCCGGGCGAACTGTACGCGCTCGCCTACCGCGCGCGTGCCCTGCTCGGCCTCGGGAGTCCCGAAGACGGCCTGGTCACGGCCGAGCGGGCGGTCCTGGTCAGCCGGGTTGCCGGACCCGTCGGGCTCGCCGCGCAGACCGCCCTGCACCAGCTCGGCACCGTGCTCGCCGAACTGGGCAGACCGGACGACGCGATCGAAGTCCACCGGGAATCCCTTCACCTCGCCAGAGAGCTCGGTAACACCGCGAGCGAGGCAGCCACCCTGGTACGGCTGGCCGAGCTTTCCCTGCGCGCGGGCCGCCCCGCCGAGGCGATGAACTACGCGAAGCGAGGCAGTCTCGCGAGCCGGCGCATCGAGCACCCGCGGCTGAAGGGCTACGCACTGGAGCTACGCCGTCGGGCACTGACCGAACTCGGCCAGGCCCAGCAGCACAAACCACGGCGTGTCCCCAGCCGGCACAGTGCCGCCCGCGTCCGGCGTCGGCACGCTTCCGAGCGCGACGCCGGGCTCGAACGGCTCGGCTGCTGTGGCGGCTCCGAGGCGAGGTGAGCCCGCCACGCGTCCTACGGAGCCTCGGACTTCGGCGGCGCGGCCGGTGCCTGGTGCAGCGAAAGCGCTTGCCCCGCCTCGGAATCCGGGGCCCAGCTGCCGGACTCCGCGGTCCAGGTCTGCCCGGCGAAACTCACCTTGTCGACACCGAGCTGGGCGGCGCGGCCGACCAGCCAGCTCGCGATCTTCCAGCCCTCGGGCACCGGGTGTGCCCCGCTCAGCCTGCCGGTGCCGAGTTCCCCGGTCGCCACCGCGGCGAGGTCCGCGGGCGGGGCGAGGGTGAGGTTGCGGCAGGTGAGCGCGGCCGGGTACTGGCCGTTGAACGCCGCCGCCATAAGCCGTGACTGCGGTTCCCACTGGGCGTAGGCCTCGGGCACGCCGGAGAGCTGGACGGCCTGCGCCGCCTCGGTGATCGGCAGGTTTTCCCAGTTCGGCAGCTTCGCGAGCTTCTTGTAGAACGCCGTCGCCGCGTACACCGGGTCACGCAGCTGAGCGGGTGTACCCCAGCCCTGGCTCGGACGCTGCTGGAAGAGCCCGACCGAGTCCCGGTCACCGCCCTCGAGGTTGCGCAGCTTCGACTCCTGCAACGCCGTGGCCAGCGCGACCGTCCCCGCGTGCGCGGGCATCCCCAGCTTGACGCCGACGGCCGCGATCGTCGCCGCGTTCCCCATCTGCTCCGGGGTGAACGTGTACGACGACTGGGCGCCGTTGTCGCCGGGCCTGCTCACCGTGCATCCCGGCGTGGCGACCGTGTCCCGCGTGAGCGCGACGCCGATGACGATCGCCGCGACCACCACCACGACGACGCCGAAAGCAATCGCCAGCTTCAGACCACAACCCCGCAAGCCGTCCCCGCCCTCACCCGTTCGTCCCAGTCTGTCCCTATTGTGGACGTCGCGGGCGGGTGCAGGTTGCGACGGCTCGCGGTTCGGAAGTGTGACGGTCTTCGCAGGCGGTGCCCGGCACGCGTGGGGCGGCGAAACCCACCGCCCCACGCGACCGCCCCCAGCCCCCGGGTCACGGGGTGTCCCCCGACCAGCCCTACCCTGCCCCGGCGCCCGCCAGGCCGGGAGGGCGCCGAGCGGGGCGGAACGCCGGGAGGATCCGGGGAGGATTCCCGCGCGGCCTTGACATCCGCCGGTGGCCGTGATTGACATCGGGATCGGGGTACCTCACCGTGGGTGATGGTGTCACCGTCGACGGGGAGGTTGATCGTGACAACACCCAACACCCGGCTGCGGGCGGCCAGGGAGCGCACGCCCTCACCGCACCACCCCGGCGAATGCCTGTCCCGCCAGGAACTGGCCGATCGGGTCAACGCCCACCTGTGGGAAAGCCGCGCGCTGCGGACGGAGATCGACGCCGGGTACGTCGGCAAGCTCGAACGAGGCGTCATCCGCTGGCCCGGCGGTCACTACCGGGCGGCGTTCCGGGCAGTGCTGAACGCGGACACCGACGCCCAGCTCGGGTTCCGGAACACCCGGCGGGCCACCGCACCGCTGCCGGAGGGTGTCCCGGAACGGCTCGGCGCGTTCCCCGCCGCTGTTCCGCGTCCGGTGCCCGGCACGGTCCGCGACAGCCACCTCCGGGAGGTCGAAGGAGCCGCCGAGCTGTTCGGCCGCTGGGACCAGGTGCACGGCGGCTGGTCGATGCTCGAAGGCGCGCTGGCGCAGGCACGCTGGGCCACCCGCCTGGTCCGCGCGGACTGCCCGGGGCGGCTGCGCGGCCGGCTGTACCGGGGACTCGCGGACCTCGTGGGTACCTGCGCCTTCAAGCTCTTCGACAGCGGGGCGCACGAAGAGTCCTATCGCTACTTCCGGTTCGCGCTCGCCTGCGCCGAGGAAGCGGGCGACGGGCACCGACGGGCGAAGATCCTCGCTCGCCTGGTACGCCTGGCTTTGTGGACGGACCAGCCCGACCGGGCGCTCACCGTCGCCGAGTACGCCCTCGTCCGCGCCGACCGCCTGTCTCCGGCCAGGCAGGCCATGCTGCACGCCGCGCACGCCAAGGCGCTCGCCGCGAACCTGCGCGGGCAGGAGGCCCTTCGGGCGATCGGTGCCGCCGATGAGGCGTTCCACCAGGCACCGGACGACGACGCGGACACCCTGTGGGCGGATCTGTACACCGCCGCCCACCACGCCGGGGAGACCGGCGAGGCACTGGCGACGTTGCAGGCCAACGGGCTCGGCCGGTTCACCGACGACGCCCGGTTCGCCGTGGCCCGCACCGGTTTCGGCGCGCACTACCCGCGCGCCAGGGTGCTGGCCGAACTCCAGTTCGCGTCCTTGGTGATGGCGACCGGCGACCCGGTCGAAGCCGCGCTGGTCGGCACGGACGCCGTGGACAGCGCCGAGCTGATCAGCTCCGAGCGCGTCGGCAGCTTCCTGCGCGCCCTCGACCGGAACGCCGGACGGCACGACGGAATCCACGAGGTACGGGACCTCCGTGAACGCATCAGAGGAACGCTCGGCTCGCCAGGATGAGGGTGGACCGAGGGAGGTCACCCGTGCCGGAGCAGCCTGCCGAGTCCACTGTGGATGGTGTCGGTGCGGCTACCAGCACGCCGAGATCCGAGCCGCACAGCACTGGTCATCGGGGCGGACAAGCATTCGACGATCATGGACCGGAGCGATCGCCGTACGGTCAGCCTCTTCGGGGCCGCGGCGAGCGCCGTCGTACTGGGGACGGTCCCCCGACGGTTACGGCGTTCATGCCACGCACCTGGTCGCCGATGGTCAGTACGGCGATCTGATCGAGGTCCCCGGCGGTGGCACCCGGCTACCGGCCGGCTCGGCCTCCACGAAACCGGAAGACCGCTTCTTGCGCCGAGCGCAGATCCACCGCCGGCAACACGGCTCGCACGCCGTTTGTCCATGACGAGTTCCGCACTGGTCCACTGCGGCGATGTGCAGGTGAAGCCCGGGGAAGGCAACCGAAATCTGATCGGGCAGCGAAGGCTACGGCCGCACACCGCCCCTCGCGCTTCACCGCTCGATGGCCTGTCCAAGCCCCCTTCGCCGACCTCAAGAACCCCCACCGACGCCGGAGAATTCCCATATATCAACAAAGGAGCCGCCCAACGGTCCGCCTCCCATCTCCGCCGGGACAACGTCAGCCGTTCACGACCCTCAGCGAGTTCACTCGTTCGTGTCGAACACATGTTCTATCAGCTGCGGTATGATGGTGACGTGTCCGAGAACCTGTCCACCCTGGAACCGCCGCAGGACATGTGGCGGCGATCCGGTCGTGAACTCGCCGACGAGGTGCGTACCCGACTGGAGTCCCTGTGGCGCTTGGACGCCGAGCTTGGCCAGTACCTCATGGAGATCGAGACACGCGGTGTGTCCGAGCTGTACGGGTATGGGTCGACAGCGGCATGGTTCGCGCACATGGCACGAATGTCGCGGGGTGAAGCCAAAAAATACCTCGACCGCGCCCACGGACTGAACCCCGGCCGCAACATCGACGGTACCGAACTCCCCGCCACCGCACCAGCAACGCGTGCCGCCGCACTCGACGGTGAGATCGGCCCGCACCACAGCGACCGGATCCTCCACTTCCTCAAGAAGGTCCCCGCTTTTGTGTCCAATGAGGACAGAAGCAGCGCCGAGAAGATCCTCGTCGAACTCGCTCGCCACGCCACACCACAGGAAGTGGTCAAGGCCGCCGACGAGATCCTGGCACGGATGGACCAGGACGGGAAAGAACCAAAAGACCCGGACCCGCCGAAGCGGAAGCCCGAGTTACGGTTGCGGCAGCGGAAAGACGGCTGGTACGACATCGACGGCCAACTCGACCCCATCACCGGAACCCGCCTCAGCACCATCCTCGACCCCCTCGCCACACCACGGCCCGCCGGGGAAGACAAGTGGCCGGATCTGCGGTCGCCGTCCCAGCGGTACGGGGAAGCCTTCGGCGAAGCCATCGCGATACTGGCGAATGTTCCGGACGTGCCCGGGGGCGACCGCGCCCAACTCCTGGTCACGGTCACACTGGACGACCTGAAGTCGAAGCTGGGCACCGCGTGCCTGGACATGGTCAGCACCATCACCGCCACCGAAGCCCGCATACTCGCCTGCGACTGCCAGGTCATCCCGGCAGTATTGGGCACCAAAGGGGAACCGCTCGACCTCGGCAGAGCCAAACGACTCGTCACCCCAGCACTACGGAAAGCGCTGGTCATCCGGGACGGCGGCTGCGCCTTCCCCGGCTGTCACCGCAAGCCCCGACACTGCGACGCCCACCACATAACCCTGTGGACCCACGGCGGACTCACCATCCTCCGGAATCTCGTCCTGCTCTGCGGCGCCCACCACCGACTCCTCCACAAAGCCGACTGGACAGTCCGCATCGCCGAAGACGGACTCCCCGAATTCATCCCGCCAGATTACGTGGACCCGCTACGCAGCCCCAGAAGAAACATCCTCCATCGCCCCGTTCTCGGCTAATACGGATCTGTCAAACGAATGGGGATTGTGGCGGCGTGAGCCGGCGCACCAGGCAAGGGTGGCTCTCACAGTACCTGTATCGCCAGGGTCTCCCTGGCGTCCAGGACGCCTGTCAATCTGGTTGAGCCGGCTTCCATGACAGAACGGACGAAGACCAATGGCGGACAACCAGTTCACCACTCACGCAGACCTTTTCGATCTGAGTGGGAAGTACGCACTTGTCACTGGCGGCACCAGGGGCATCGGGATGATGATAGCGCGCGGCCTTCTGCAGGCGGGCGCCCGCGTCGTTGTCAGCTCACGCAAGGCAGACGCGTGCGCGGAGGCGCAGCGTCTGCTGTCCGAATTCGGCGACGTTCAAGCATTCCCCGCCGACCTGTCCAGGTACGACGAGTGCCAGCGCCTCGCCGATCTTGTCAAGGCCGGCTCGGAACGCCTGGACATCCTCGTCAACAACGCGGGAGCGATGTGGCGCGAGCCGCTGGAGACGTTCCCGGCCGAGGCCTGGGACGCGGTGATCGACCTCAACCTCAAGTCGCCGTTCTGGCTGGTGCAGGCGCTGCTGCCGGCACTGCGCAGGGCGGGCACCGCCGATGATCCCGCGCGGATCATCAACATCGGCAGTATCGCCGCCATCCACGTCGCCGAGGCGCCCAACTACTCCTACGCCAGCAGCAAAGCGGCACTCCATCAACTCACCAGGGTGCTTGCCAGGGAACTGGGCCCACAGCACGTCACGGTGAACGCGGTAGCCCCAGGAGTGTTCCCGTCGCAGATGATGGCGGCCACGATCGATGCCATCGGCGACACGATCGCGGCGAAGGCCCCTCTGCGCCGGCTCGGCCGCGACGACGACATGGCAGGCACCGCCGTCTTCCTCGCCAGCCGGGCCGGGTCCTACCTGACGGGCGCCGTTATCCCGGTCGACGGTGGCACCGCCACGACCGCATCAGGTACCTAGGCGTCGACGCAGGCCTTTTCCCGCTACGCCGCTGGGCGCCTGCCACGTGTGAGACGGTGCGTAGCCATGGGGGTACCAGCAGAACCTCCCTTCGCCCGCGTACAGGGCCTAGGGTCAGGGGGTGGCCACGATCGACCTGCGCACCGAGATCAAGGAATTCCTGAGCTCGCGTCGCGCGCGGATCACGCCCGAGCGGGCCGGACTGCCCGCCTACGGCGGCAACCGCCGGGTCAAAGGTCTGCGTCGCGAAGAGGTAGCTCTCCTGGCAGGGGTATCGGTCGACTACTACGTGCGTATGGAGCGCGGCAGCCTCGCCGGCGCCTCCGACGGGGTGCTCGACGCGTTGGCCTCCGCCTTGCACCTTGACGAGGCCGAGCGCGATCACCTGTTCCACCTTGCGCGGCAGTCCAGGACGCCCGGCGGTTCACGCCGCCCGCGACCCGCCGTGACGGTGCGTCCGGCACTTGAGCGGGTGCTCGACGCCATCACCGATGCGCCGGCGTGGATTTGCAACGGCCGTTATGACGTGCTGGCCATGAATCACCTTGCTCGTGCGCTGTATTCACCGGTGCTGGCCGACCCGCGGCGGCCGGCGAACACCGCGCGGTTCGTGTATTTGGATCCCGAGGCGGCAGAAACGTTCTTCGTCGACTATGACCGAATCGCCGGTGATGTGGCCGCGAAGCTACGCATGGAAGCCGGCCGCAATCCGCACGACGAGGAGCTGATCGCTCTGGTCGGTGAGTTGTCGACACGCAGTGAGCTGTTTCGGCGGCGGTGGGCGTCTCAGGACGTTCGGCTCCACCGGTCCGGACGCAAGCGTGTGCACCATCCGGTAGTGGGCCAGCTCGACCTGGACGTCGAGTCGATGGATCTGCCTGCCGATCCCGGCCTGCTCCTGATCGTCTACACCGCACCCGCCGGCACGGCGGCCGCGGACGGCCTGGCCCTATTGGCGTCGTGGGCAGCCGGTCAGGAGAGGCTGGCGACCGAGATTCAAGCACTCAGCTGATATTCCCACCAGCACGCCAAGGCGCGGCCACCCGGTTCACAGCCGGTCGAGGAACCACGCCGAGCCGCGGTGTAGTTGTCGATGTCAAGGTGGACCTCGACCGGTACCTGTGCTCCGCGCCCGTCCGCGCGTCAGCAGCGATGCTCGTGCAGGAGATGAGGGAAGGAACTTCCTGGGAACACCAGACCCACCCTGGCTGTTGGACAGATCATGACGACCCGCACCGTGGACACGACACAGGAGCTGGCCGCGTTCCTGCGGACCCGGCGCGAAAGCCTGGACCCCCGGGATTTCGGCCTCCCGTCGCACCGGCAGTCCCGGCGGACCCCGGGTTTGCGCCGTGAAGAGGTCGCCGAGCTGGCCGGGGTCAGCATCGACTACATCGTGCGGCTGGAACAGGGCCGAGGGCTGCGGCCCTCGGCGGACGTGGTGGAGGCGCTGGCCACCGCGCTGCGCCTGGCCCCCGGCGAACGCGCCTACCTCTTCGGCCTGACCCGGCAGCGCCCCCGCGGCACCGACAAGCCCGCCGCCGTCGCTGCGCCGCAGCTGACCCGGTTGGTCGCCGACCTGTCGCCGCTGCCCGCCATGGTGCTGAACCACCGCTACGACATCCTGGCCTGGAACGGCGAAATGACGAGGCTGCTCGTGGATTTCGACACCCTGCCGCCACAGCAGCGCAATGCGATGTGGCTGTGCCTGAGGCACCCGGAGATGCGGGAGTTCTACGTCGACCGCGAACGCGTCGTGCGAGAAGGCATCGCCCATCTGCGCGCCGCGTGGGCCGCGCATCCGGAGGATCAGGCGCTGACCGACCTCATCGCCGAATTCATGGCCCACGACGAGGAATTCGCGCGATTGTGGGCCGAGCGGGACGTCAAGGTCAACGGGCGGGGGCGCAAGGAGGTGCGGCATCCCGACGCCGGTGCGCTCGCACTGGATTTCGAAGTGCTCATGCCGCTTCAAGATCCGGACCAGCGGTTGGTGATCTACCGCGCCGCCGACGAGGAGAGCCAGGCGGCGCTGGACCGGTTACGCACGCGGTGAGGTAACAACTATCCGAAGCTCGCGCCGCGTTCTCTCAGGGCCGCATGCCGAAGGAGGGGCGGCCCAGTAGGCGAGGCAGGACGGCGTAGGCGTCGCGGACCCATTCGCACAGGCGCGGCCGGGTCTCCCGGGGATCGATGACGTCTTCGACGCCGAAGCGTTCGGCGGTGCGGAACGGGGAGCGCACCGCGTCCAGGCGGGTCCGGATCTCTTCGCGCAGGGCGGTCGGATCGGACGAGGCTTCCAACTCGGAGCGGTAGGCCGCTTCGAGACCACCTTCGACGGGCAGTGAGCCCCAGTCCCCCGAAGGCCAAGCCCAGCGGCGGACGAAACGGTGACGGTTGGTCATGCCCGCGCCGCCGACGCCGAACACGCGCCGCACGATGACTTCCGCCGTCGGTACGTGCGACTGGTAGACGGCGGTCACCGCGCGGGCGCCGTGCCGGATCGCGCCGGCGCGTTCACCGGCGAGGCCGATCACCATGCCCGCCTGATCGGTCAGGCTCACCAGCGGCAGGTGGAACGTCTCGCACAGGTCGACGAAGCGGGTCACCACGTCCGCGCCTTCGGGGGTGAGGGTGGCGCCGCGGAAGGGGTCGGTGGCCAGGACGCCGACGGGATGACCGTCCAAACGGGCCAGTCCGGCGAAGGCCGAGCCACCGGAGACGCTGTAGTCGAACACCGAACCGGCGTCGAACACCGCTTCCAGCAGGGGACGCAGGCGGTACGGGTGCCGGCGGTTGCGCGGCACCAGCGACAGCAACGACTCCTCGCGGCGGTCGACGTCATCGTCCGTTGTGGACACCGGAGGCAGCGAGTCCACAGAGGAGGGAAGGTAGCTCAGGAACTGCTTCAGCACGGTGAAAGCTTCGGCTTCGCTGCCGACGATCCGGTCGATCGCGCCACTCCGGCGATGTACCGCGGCTCCGCCCAGCTCCTCTTTGGACAGATCCTCGCCGGTGGCGTGCCGCACCACGGGCGGACCGGCGACGAACAGCTGCCCGGCGCCTTCGACGAGCACGCACAGATGGGACATCACCGCCCGCGCGGCGCCGAGCCCGGCGACCGGGCCCAGACACGCCGAGACCACGGGGACGGTGGAGAGGTTGTCCACCACCAGATCCCACCCCGGGTTCACCGGGACATACGTGAACCCGTTCTGCTCCAAGGTTTTCACGCTGCCACCGCCGCCGGTGCCCTCGATCAGCCGCACCATCGGCACGCGCAGCTCGTTGGCCAGCCGCTCGGCGTGGATCTGCTTCTCCGCGATCCCGGCGTCGCCCGCTCCCCCGCGCACGGTGAAGTCGTCACCGCCGACGCACACTCGCCTGCCGTCGATCCGCGCGGTGCCGTGGACGAAGTTGGCGGGGGTGAAGTCCTTCAGCGAGCCGGAATCGTCGTAGTGCCCGGTCCCGGCGAGCGCGCCGATCTCGTCGAAGCTGCCCGGGTCGACGAGCGCGGCGATCCGCTCGCGCACGGTGAGCCGTCCGGCCTCGTGCTGACGGGCGACCTTGTCCGGGCCGCCCATCCGCTCCGCAAGGGCCCTGCGCCGCGCGATCTCGTCGACTTCGGGCTGCCACTCCCCTGTCACGGGGACTCGCCGAGTGCCTGTTCGATCTTGCGCTGCAGCTTGTTCATCCCGCCGAGCCAGCGGTCCGGCTGCGTCGCGCGCGCGGCGTAGTAGCCGGCGACCTCCGGATGCGGCAGCACCAGGAAACGGTCCTCCTCGATGGCCTGGAACAACGCGTCGGCCACCTGAACCGGTTCGATCGCGGACGCACCCATGATGAGGTCGCCCGCCGGGCCGGTGTCCTCCAGCATCGCCGTGCGCACGCCCTGCGGGCACACCGCCTGCACCTTCAGGCCGCGATGCCGGTACGTCGCCGACAACCATTCCGCGAACGCGAGCGCGCCGTGCTTGCTCACCGCGTACGGCGCCGAGCCGAGAATCGTGAGCAGCCCGGCCGCGGACACCGTCGCGATGAAATGCCCTTTGCCGCGCTCCAGCCACGGCGGCATCAGCAATTTCGCCGCCCGCACATGCGCCATCACGTTGACGTCCCAGGCCCGTGCCCACACGTCCTCGGGAGTGTCCTCGCCGCCGTGCGGCGCGATCCCGGCATTCGCGCAGTAGACGTCGATCTCGCCGAGGGTTTCGCGGGCGCTCGCGATCAGCCGGGTGACGCCGTCCTCGGTCGCGACATCGCCGACGAACGCGGTGCCGCCCACCTCCTTGGCGACGTCCTCGGCCGCGCCGGCGTTGAGGTCGGCCACGACGACTCGCGCGCCCTCGGCGGCGAACCGCCGGGCCAGCGCGGCGCCGATGCCGCCTCCGCCGCCGGTGATGACGACACCCGCGCCGGAGAAGCTCACAGGCCACCGCCGAGCGTGATGCCGCCGTCGAGCACCAGGGTCTGGCCGGTGATCCAGCCCGCGTCCTCCGACAGCAGGAACGCGACCGCGCCGGCGACGTCCGACGGCACGCCGAGCCGCTTCAGCGGGTAGGCCGCCGCGACCTCCTCCTCACGGCCTTCGTAGAGCGCGGTGGCGAACTTCGTCTTCACCACGGCCGGGGCCACGGCGTTGACGCGGATGTCCGGCCCCAGCTCGACGCCGAGTTCCATGGTGAGGCGGATCAGCGCGGCCTTGCTGACGCCGTAGAGGCCGATACCCGGCGACGCGCGCAGGCCGCCGATCGAGGCGACGTTGACCACCGAGCCGCCGTGCTCGCCCATCCACGCGTCGCGGGCACGCTTGATCCAGGACAGCGGCGCGAGCACGTTGACGCCGAGGATCTTGGCCGCGGCCTCCGGCTCGGCGTCGAGCATCGGACCGTAGACCGGGTTGATCCCGGTGTTGTTGACCAGCATGTCCAGCCGCCCGAACGTCTCGATCGTCTTGGCGATCGCCTCGTCCTGGTGGGCGGTGTCGTCGGCCTTGCCGGGTACCGCGAGGGCGACGTCCTGGCCGCCCAGCTCGGCGACGGCGTCGGCCAGCGGCTCGGGCTTGCGCGCCGTGATGCACACCTTCGCCCCGCGCTCGACCAGCTCTTTCGCGATACCCAGTCCGATGCCCCGGCTGGCCCCGGTGACGATCGCGACGCGATCCTTGAACGAGTTCACTGCGGTGTGTCTCCTCATCTGCCCGGATGGCCAAGCGGAGGCTTGCGCCCGGCCGATCCTAACGGCGGCCGCCGCCCGCCTCAGCGTGACATACCGTCCGGTCGGTATCGACACCGCCCACTGAGACGTCGGCCACACCGGGCGTAAAATCGCCGACGTGGAAGACGCCGACCTCGTCGGAGTGCAGAAGACGCTCAGCCCGGTCCTCCGGGCCAAAGCACTGGACAACCGGCTGCCGGACCCGATCCTCGGCGACGAATACGCCGAGCAGGCGATGCGCCGGCTCGACCCCGGCTACGACAAGCGCGGATTCGGCACGAGCCAGCTGGGCCTCGCCGCCGTGGTACGCGCCAAGGCCCACGACGACTGGGCCCGGAGCTTCCTCGCCGATCATCCCGGCGCGGTCGTGCTGCATCTGGGTTGCGGCCTCGACGCCCGGGTGTACCGGATCGACCCGCCCGCCACCGTCGACTGGTACGACCTGGACTACCCCGCCATCATCGAACTGCGGCACCAGTTCCTGCCACCGCGAGAGCACTACACGCTGATCGGCTCCAGCGTCACCGACCTGACCTGGCTGGACCGCGTCCCCCACGGCAGGCCGGTGCTGATGATCGCCGAGGGGTTGGTGCCCTACCTGTCCGAGACCGACGTCCGGCGACTGCTGACCGGCGTCGTCGACGCCTTTCCCACCGGCCAGCTGCAGTTCGACACGGTGTCGGTCTGGGCGTGGCGCACCTCGAAATGGGATCCCACCCTGCGCAGATACGGCACCCGGTTCCACTGCGGCTTCGCCGATCCGGCAGCACTGGCCGATTGGCACCCCCGGCTCGAATACGTCGACGAGGCGCCGATGAACGACTCGCCGGTCCTGATGGCCAAGGCGCCCGCGAACGTGCGCCGCCTGTACCGCCTCATGAACCTGTTGCCGGGCATGAAACGGTCCAGCCGCATCGTGCGGTTCCGGTTCTGACGCACCGAGCTGATCGACGTTCCCCGCGGACCGGGCGCTTATCGGTGATTGAACGCCTGTTGATCGCGCGCTCCTACGGTCCCGTTCACCTACGGACTCGAGGGGAACGCACCGCGATGCCTGGAACGACCACGCCCGAACTTCCCGACTTCTCCCCGCACACCGCGGAACCCCCTGCCGAACACCGGACCCTGGTGCCTCCCCCGCAGGTCAAGGTGTCGTTCTGGCTGCTGCTGCTCCAGGCCGGCTTCGCGCTGGGCACCGCGCTCCTGACGATCATCGGGATGTCGGCCGCGGACGCGGTGGCGCGCGCGACCGACGGGGCGGTGTCGGCGGGCGTGGCCGCCACGGCGATCGGCCTGGTCGCGGTCGTGTTCCTGGTGATCGGGCTGCTCACGCTGCTGATCGCGCTCAACGTGCGCGAGGGCCGGGGCTGGACCCGCGTCGTGCTGGTCGTGGTGTTCGTGCTCGCCCTCGCGGGGCAGGTGAACGGCGGACAGGATCTCGGCGGCTGGCTGACCGTCGCGTTCTCCTTCCTCTGCACCTGCCTGCTCTTCGCACCCGCGGCGAGCGCGTACTTCCAGGCCGTCAAACAGCGGCGGTAGCCGGGCCTGTCAGGGCCGGTGCTCGAACCGGTCCGTCGTCCGGGTGCCGTCGATTCCGACCAGCGGGGGTGAACGACCGCCGGATCCCGCCGCCGTCCGGCGGCTTCGTCGGCAGGTCGAGCCCTGGCGGCGACGGCACGCCGAGTGGCCCATGGTCAGGTCAGCCCGAGCGGATGGTCGAAACGGGCCGGGGTTTCGAGTTCCTGGCGGCGACGTGGGGCGACCGTGTCCCGGTTCGCCGCGACCTCGGTCAGTCTGTCCAGCGCGGTCTGGTCCCGGCCACCGTCCGCGCCGGTGACCTCGCGCAGCAGCACCCGCCCTTCGGTCACCGCGAGCACCTTGAAACGGGTGTCCGGCGGGAAGATGACGCGCTGCTGCTCGGGACCCTCGCCGCCGGTCAGGAACCCGGTGCGCCGCGCGGTCAGCGCCAGGACGAAGAACTCCACCGCGCCGGGCAGCTCGACGAACGGCGTGGCCAGCGCGTGGAGCAGGCCACGTTCGGTCAGCACCTCCCCGACGCGGTACCGCGCCCACTGTGCGTCGTCCAAAGTGGCCGAGGTCAGCACCGGGCCGCGGTGGGTGGGCAGGCGCCGGAGACCGGACACGATGCACCCGGCATAGGGCCGGAACGCGCCGAGAGTTCCCGTACGCAACGCCTGATCGAAGCTCTGCGAAGCGCCTTCCGCGTAGGCACGGACCGCGACCAGGTCGGTGATCACCGCTTCCGAGAAGCTCGCAGTCTCCTCCTCCCCACGCAGCCCTGGCCGCTGCGCGAGCAGCCGGGACACCGCGCTGGCGTAACTGTCGAACCGGCTGCCCAGGGTCCGGCGCAGCCATTCGTGTTCCGCCGGTCCGCTGCGGTGGTCCGGGGCGATCCGGTCGTCGCCGGGAACCTCCGGAGTTTCCGCCGTGGGTTCCGTTTCCACCCGCATCCATTGTGTGACCGGCTCTTCTTCCTCCAACGGGGCTTCGGCGAAGATCAGCTGGGCGGCCTGCCGCGCGGCCGGTTCGAGCCGCTCGACGAGTCCGGCCGCCGCGTCGGCGAGCGTTCGAGACGGAGGCGTGCCGGGTTCGCCGACGGTGACCCGCAGCCGGTGTGGGTCCAGCGGCACCGCCCTGATCTCGCCGCCGTTCATCGGTTCGGTGCCACCGCGCACCCACAGTCCGGATTGGACGGTCTCGACGATGATGTCGTCGGTGAGCCGGAAAACCCCGGGATGCGGCTCGGCGAGGCCGGGCAGCGGCGCGCGGTACCGCACCACCTTGGGCACCGCGGGCATCGGGACCCTGCGCGGCCAGTAGCTGAGCACGGTGGCGAACGCCCACTCGATCAGTCCGGTGTGGACGGTGAGCGACGCACCGAACGCGTCCGCGACCAGCTGGCCGACCGGTTCCCCGGCACGCTCATGGGTGCCGTGCGGCATCAGCCGCACCCGCGTGCGGGCCGACGCCGGGAGTGCGGCGAGCAACCGGCAGACCTCCGGCACCGGCACCGACGGTTCGAGCACCACGGTCAGCATCTCGGCCTGGCACGGCAGGTCGAACACCGGCGCCGGATCGGGGTGGGACTCGGGCCGCAGCCACAACCCGGCCGGGATCGGTTCGACCACCAGACCGGGGCCAGGGGCCAGCCGCCGCAGCGGGGTGCCCGGTTCCCAAGCGGGCACCGGATAGCGGAGCCCGGCCGGCCGCGGCGGAGCACCGGGCCGGAACCGCAGCCAGCCCGCACCATCCGCGACGAAGGCGAACCCACCCGGCACCGGGTGCACCACCCCGTCCGGCGCGATCACCTCGGTCTGCTTGCGTTCGGCCAGCGCGTGCGCGAGCGATCCCGGCCCGCCGGAACCGGCACGCGACAGCACCAGCCGCAGCGGCCCGCGGTCCGGTACCAGCGCGGCGAGCTCTTCGACCAGCGCCGGGCCGCCGGGCTCGGGCGGGTCGACGACGACCACCGTGTGCCCTGGTTCCGGCGGCAGCGTCCTGGCCAGTTCGACCGCCGTCCCCGCCGGTCCTTCCTGCGGATGCACCAAGAGCGCGGCGCCGATCGGGCGGCACATCAGCCCGGTGCCCGCGTGCGGCGAGCTGATCCTCATGCCGGGCCGCTCCGCTGGGTCCTGGCCGCCTGCGGGTCGAGCGCGTTCCCGGTCGGCAGGAAGGCGAGCACGGCGGAGGGCACCGGGACCGGTTTGGCGTCACCGTAACCGAGTGCCGCGGCCACCTCGTCGCCCGGCAGCGGGAACTTCACGCCGACGTCGGTGATCAGGAACTTGGTGCCGTTCTCCACGCCCGGCGCAGGCTGCCCGATGACCAGCGTGCCGGAACCTCCCGGCACCCGGACCTGGTCGGCCACCCGATCGTCGTCGTGGTCGCCGCGCGGGCGCGGACCGGTCACCCGGAGCTGGTCGGCCGCGACCGTGACCAGCGAACCGGTCGCGCCGATACCGGCGGAGAATCCCAGGCGCACGCACACCGATCGGCCGTCCGCGCCGTCGGCAGGCCGAGGGGGTTCCTTCGGCAGCCCGGTGACCACCGTGGTCCTCGATTTCGGCGCGGCGGCCGCCGCGGCCGCGGTCAGCGGGATCGCCCGCACCTCGCCCTGGTCGTAGGCACCGCCGGTGGCCGGATCGGCGAGGAACAACGCGAGTTCGGTGCGCGAGATCGGGACCAGCCCGTCCGCGCGCATCAGGTAGTAGGTCCCGGTGCCGCCCGCGACCTGCACCTCGAACAGCTGACCGGCCTTGGTGGATCGTCCGGCCAGCGACTGGCCGGGCTGCCCGCGCTCCGGCAGCGGAGGAGGCGCGAGGCCGGGCCCGGCCGGGAGCGCGTTGAGCCACGCGGTGCTCACCGGCAACGGTTCGAAACCGCCGAAGCCGAACGTGATCAGCAGGGCCCTGTCCTCGATCCGCATCCGCTGTCCGTGCCACACCAGGACGATCGCCCCGTCCGGGGTGGCCACCGGTATCGCCCGGTCCTCGGGCACCGGCGTGAACTGCCACGCCGCGCCGACCGAGACCGCGACACCCGGCCGTTGCGGACCGTCGACGGCACCGACCGTGGCGGCGCACACCATCCAGGGTTCGGTGTTCAGGCGCTTCGGGTCCGGCAGCGCGTCCGGCGCGTTCGGGATGCCGATCGGCAGGCCGTGCGGCACACCGTCCAAAGAGGACTTCGACACGGTGCGCACTTCGGCGTTCCCGCCGCCCGCGGCCAGCCGGGCGGAGGCGTAGTTCAGCACCGGCCGCAAGGTCCCGTCCAGAAACAGGTACCGGCTGCCGGTCTCCTTCTCCACGATGATCGATCCGGGTTTGCGCCATCCGCTGTCGCCACCGCCCGCGATCAGGCCGATGACCCAGAACGCGGCCGCGGCCACCAGCGCGATCAGCACCCCGATCACCGTGCCCACGCTCGCCCGCCGCATCGGTGTCTCCGACGCGTCCAGTTCGCCGGTCACCAGCGCCGACACCAGCCTGCCGACACCGAAAAGGTGGGCGTGCAACTGGTCTCGCTTGTTCTGCATGTCAGCCTGCCAAGGAGCGGAAGAAGGAGTAGACGTCCAGCACCGCGAGCATCATCGGCACCACGGCGATCGCGAACAGCGTCTCGCCGAGGTCCGCGGCCCGGCCCCAGTACGGCAGCAGCCTGTGGCCGGGAAGCCTTGCCGCGCCGAGGAAAAGCAACCCGGCCGCGAGGACGAGACCGGCCAGGGCGCCGACACGCGCGACCGGGTCGAGCGCACCGGCGAGCGCGATCGCCTGCAGCGCCAGGCCTGCCGCCCCACCGGCTACCGCGGCGCTCCGCTGCCACGCGCTCACCAGCACCCGGGAACGCAGCAGCAGCCCGAGCGACACCACGGCCACGAAGACCTGCGCGGCCCAGCCGCGGTCGAACGCGAGCAGCGCGAAACTCCCGGCACAGATCACCGAGATCGCCACGAAGATCGCGGACAGGAACCGATCCGCCTTGGCCGCCCTGGCCAGCGCGACGCGTTCCGGCACCGGGTCGGTGTCGGAGCTCAGATCCGCGGCGCCGGTCGGCAGCTGGGGAAGCCGGATCCGGACCATCCGGGCGGACAGCGAGGGCGCGGCCACCCCGGCGAGATAGGCGACCCCGGCGACCAGCGCGGCCGCCTGCGCTCCGGTCAGATCCGTGCATAGCACCAGCAGGCCGCCGACCGCCGCCGCGGCGCAGGGCAGCACCGCGCCGAGGAAGACCGCGGGCGCGACGCCGACGGCGAACAGCGCGATCACCCCGGCCGCGGTCGCCAGCGCTCCTCCTGCCAGCGCGCCCGTACCGCCGAGCGGCTCGGCGCCACCCGCGACGGCCGCGGGCAGCAGCAGGCCCGCCACCAGCGCCATCGGGATCGCCGCGACGCCGAGCACCGCGCCGAGCACACCGTCGCCCCACGAACGCGAGGTGACGGCGGAAAACCCGAGCAACAGCACGGCGAACACCCCGGCGGCGAGGGACCGGATCCACTCCATACCGCCGAACAGCCCGATCGCGGCCGGCACGACGGCCAGCGCCCCGCCGCCGAGCACCAGGAACAGCCGCCGGGTCAGGTCCGGGCGCCAGCGGTCACCGCGTTGCCGGATCGCGGTGCCCACCCCGTCGACCACGTCGTCGAAGTCGATCGGCGGCATCGGCGCCTCGCGCGGGCGAAGGTAGAGCACCTCCCCGTCGCGCAGGCCCAGCGATTCCGGCGTGCCTCCCTCGTCGAGCGGTTCCTCGCCGAGCCGTTGCAGTACCCAGTGGCCGCGCCCTGCCGCGGCCTGCGTGCGGTCCGGATCCGCGCGGCGGCTCAGCAGCGGCAGCAGGTCGAAGACCGGGGTACGCACCGGCACCGCGAAATCGGCGCGGCCTGCCGGGGCCAGCACGGTCAACCGGCACAGATCACTCAACGGACATTCCCCTCTACGAATCCACTTTGGACGAGCCGGACGCCGCGGCGGGTGACCAGCTGCGCGCGACCGGGCGGCAGTTGCCTCGGCGCGGCCTCGCCGAGGAACTTGCCCTCTTCGCGCGGATAGGACAGCAACAGACCGGGGCAGCCGAGTTCCCACATCCGGCGCAGCAGCGGGTCCATCATCGCCCGCATCGCGCCGGAGCTGCTGCGCGCGATCACCAGGTGCATCCCGATGTCCGCGCCCTGGGCCAGCAGCTCCGCCAGTGGCTCGAGCGGACCGCCGATCCCGGGGGTCAGCAGGTCGTAGTCGTCCACCAGCACGAACAGCCGCGGCCCGCTCCACCAGTCCCGCAGCCGCAATCGGTCCGGGGTGATCTCCGGCCCCGGCAACCGGCGGCGCATCGACACCGCCGCGTTGGCGGCCAGCTCGGCCAATGTCCCGGTGGCCACCGAGTAGCCGACCCGGTATTCCTCCGGTACCAACGGAAACAGCTGCCGTCGCGGATCGGCGAGCAGGATCTTCGCTTCGTCCGGGGCGTAGCGCTCCAGCACTCCCCTGGCCACCAGCCGGAGCAGGTTGGTCTTGCCGGTCTCGCCGTCCCCGAACACCATCAGATGCGGCGCCTGGGCGAAATCGTGCCAGACCGGCCGCAGCCGCTCCTCGTCCAGCCCGAGCGCGAGCCGGAAATCCCCTTCGGCGGCGGGAAGCCGCTCGACGGGAAGCCGCGACGGCAGCAACCGCACCGGTGGCGCGTCCTCGCCCGGCCAGAACCCGGCGATCTCCTCGACCAGGTTCTTGGTCGCGGTACCGAGGTCCTCCGCCGCTCCACCGCCGTCGAGCCGCGGCAGCGCACCGAGGAAGTGCCTGCCGTCGGACGTCAGCCCGCGACCGGGCTGTGCCGGGACCCCGGCCGCCGCGCGGCTGCCGATCTCGGATTCCAGCGGATCTCCCAGCCGCAGTTCGTACCGGGTGCCGAGCAGGTCGCGCAGCCACGGCCGGATCTCCGACCAGCGCGTGGCCGCGACCACGACGTGGATGCCGAAGCCGAGCCCCCGCGAGGCGAGTTCGGAGATCACCGGCTCCAGGTCCTCGAAGTCCTGCCGGACCGTGGCCCACCCGTCGACCACCAGGAACACGTCGCCGTAGGGATCGTCCACCTCCCCGTCCCGGCGGAGCCCGCGGTAGGCGGCCATCGATTCCACGCCCAGTTCGGCGAACGTCGCCTCACGCCATTCCAGCAGCCCGGTCAGCTCGGCGACGGTCCGGTTGACCCGGTCGGAGTCCAGCCGCGCGGCCACCGAACCGGTGTGCGGCAGCCCGGACACCGCGCCCATCGTGCCACCACCGAAGTCGAGGCAGTAGAACTGCACTTCCGCCGGGGTGTAGGTGAGCGCGAGGGCGAGCAGCAGAGTACGCAGCATCGTGCTCTTACCGGTCTGCGGCGCGCCCACCACGCCGACATGCCCGGCGGCCCCGCCGAGATCGGCCAGCAGCAGATCGCGGCGCTGTTCGAACGGACGGTCCACCACGCCGACCGGCACCCGCAGCGCCCCGCCACCCGGTTTGTCCACAGTGGACAAACCGCGGCCCGGATCGGGCACCACCCCGGGCAGCAGGACGTCCAGGCCGGGCGCCTCGGCCAGCGGCGGCAGCCAGACCTGCCGGGCCGGTGGCCCCTGGCCGAGCAGCCGTTCCAGCATCGCCTCCATCACGGTCCCCGACTCGGTGTCTTCGCCGGGCGCGGCGGACCGCTCCGGCTCGGACCGTGCCGGCTCGCGCGACGGCTGGAACAGCGGGCCGAAACCGACCACCTCCCGCCCGGCGGGTGCCGCCCGCACCGGCGCATCCTGTTCCCCGGTCGCCGCGATCGGGCCGGACACGTAACCGGCCTTGAACCGCACCAGCGTGGTGGTGTCCTTCTTCAGATATCCGTGGCCGGGGCCCGACGGCAGTTCGTAGGCATCGGCCACCCCGATCACGCTGCGGCTTTCCATCGCGGAGAAGGTCCGCAGCGCGATCCGGTAGGACAGATGGCCTTCCAGCGCGTGAATGCGGCCCTCGTCCAGCCGCTGGGACGCGAGCAGCAGGTGCACCCCGAGGCTGCGGCCGAGCCGCCCGATCATCACGAACAGGTCCATGAACTCCGGTTTGGTCGCCAGCAGCTCGCTGAACTCGTCGCAGACGAGGAACAGGGTCGGGAACGGGCTCAGCGGCGCGCCCTGCGCGCGGGCCTTCTCGTAGTCCAACCGCGAGCTGTAGCCGGCCTGGCGAAGGAGTTCCTGGCGCCGCATCAGCTCGCCGTGCAACGCGTCCTGCATCCGGTCGACCAGCGGCAGCTCGTCGGCGAGGTTGGTGATCACCGCCGAGGTGTGCGGCAGTTCCTCCATCCCCATGAAGGTCGCACCACCCTTGAAGTCGACCAGGACGAGGTTGAGCACCTCGGAGGAATGCGTCGCGGCCAGCCCGACCACAAGGGTGCGCAGCAGCTCGCTCTTCCCGGAACCGGTCGCGCCGATGAGCACGCCGTGCGGCCCCATCCCGCCCTGCGCGGACTCCTTGATATCCAGCTCGATCACCGAACCGTCCGCGCCGAGCCCGATCGGCACCCGCAGCTGGGCGGGCAGTTCCGCGCGCGGCCGCCACAGCTCGTGCACCGGGTAGCTCCGTACGTCACGGATGCCGAGCAGCCGGGCGAGGTCGAAATCGGCGGCCAGTGGTTCGTCCGCGTCGGCCGTGCCGGCGGTCCGCAGCGGCGACACCATCCTGGCCAGCGATTCGCAGCGGGCCAGTCCCAGCCGGTCGGGGGTGGCCAGCGGCGGCGCGGAATCCGCGCCGGTGCGGTCGATCCGGTCGGCGCTCACGGTGAGGCCGAGCCGATGCGGGCTCTCGTGGCCGCTGCCGCCACCGACGTCGAGCAGCAGCACGTTGCGCAGCCCGCCCGCCGCCAGTGGCGAGTACTCCGGCAGCGTCACGCCGTCGCAGACGACCACGGTGTACGGTTCGCCGCGGCCGAGGGGCGCGTCCGGTGCGAACGCGGGCCGCCCGCCGAACGCGGGCCCGAGCCTGGCGAGCAGTTCGTCGTGCTCGGTGGCGAACAGCCTGGCCGGCCCCGCCGCGTCGGTTTCGTGGCCGCTTTCATTGTGCGGCAACCATTTCGTCCATTGCCAGGTACCGATCCGGTCCCGGCAGGCGAGTACCGCGACCCTGAGGTCCTCCGGGGCGTGGAAGGTGACCAGCTGCGCCACCATTGCCCTGGCCAGCTCGTACGTCGCGTCCGGGTCCCCGGTCAGCTCGAGCCCGGAGTAGCCGCGCAGGTGCAGTGCGCTGGCCACATCGGACACCGTGGAGTAGGCCGCGATGAACCGCCGCAACGCACCGGCGCACAACGGTTCCAGGTCTTCGACCGGTTTGGTCTGCGCGGGGACGAGCCGAAGCAGCGCGCGCTGGGTGCCGGTGCCGATCCGCACCTCGGCGAAATCCTCGTGGTTCGGCCTGCGTTCCCACAGCCGGGGGCCGGACGCGATGGTCCACAGCCGCGCCGGAGCGGGGTTGTCCCAGTCCACCGCGGCGCGCTGCTGGTTCAGCGCCCCGCGGACCTGCTTGCGGACCTGGCCGAGGTAGCGCAGGTAGTCCCGCCGCTCACCCTTGAGCTTCCGCTTGCGCTCGCCGGACGCCCGGCCGAGCTGCCCGAACATCATGCCGACCGTGGACACCGCCATCAGCCCGGACGCCACGTACATTCCCCCGCCGGTGCCCGGATTGGCGAACATCAGCACGGTCGCCCCGGAACCGAGGCCCATCGGCAGGTACGTCATCACCGAGGACATGTCGGCGCCCTGCACCTCGGGCAGGGCCGGGGGTTCCTGCAGCTCCAGTTCACCGTGTGGGGGCGGCGGACCCGCCTGGCGCGGCGGACGGCTGATGACGATCGTGCTCACTTACTAATCCGATCAAAAGTAGGCGGAGACGGTTCGCGGCCGGTTTGCTTGTATAGAGCCGTTTCCGCCGTGGCTGTGGTCGGATTAGTAACGAACGGCACAGTACTTCCTCCTGAACGCCAGCCCCGGCGCCGTCCGCGCGGCACCGCGCCACGCAGTACCCAGGCCACCCCGATCACCAGCACCGCCCCGGCCGCGGAGAGCATCGCCACCAGCCGGGTCGGATCGTCCGGCGCGACCAGGGCCGGTGGCGGCACCACCACCTGCCGATCATCCACAATGGACTTTCCGGCGAACTCCTCCGGCAGTACGGCGGTGACCGCCGCGTACGGGTTGACCACACCCCAGCCGACCCGCGGATCGGGCACGTTCGTCCCCGGCCGGTCCGCGGTGACCTCGAGGCGGTGCTTGACCTGCTGGGCGGTCAGCTTCGGGTGGTAGGCCCGGACCAGCGCGGCGGCACCGGCCACGAACGGGCTGGCGAAGCTGGTGCCCTGGGCCACCACATGCCCGGTCCCGGCGGCGCTCAGCCCGACCACGTCCACCCCGGGCGCGGCCAGATCCACGAAGTCCCCGGTCTCGGAGAACCTGCCGCGCGAACCGTCCGCGGCGATCGCGCTCACCGCGATCACGTCCGGATACGCGGCCGGATAGGCGGTGGGGTTGCCGTTCTCGGCCTCGTTGGCGGCCGAGGCCACGATCACCGCGTCGTGCTGGCTCGCGTAGCGCACCGCGGTCTCTAGATCCTCGCTGGAATGGAACGTGGTCGCCGAAATGTTGACGACCCTGGCGCCCGCGTCCACCGCCTCCACGATCGCCTTGGCCATGGCCGAGGCCGAGCCGCCCGCGGAATCGGTCTGCCGCAGCGGCAGGATCGTCGCGCCGGGAGCCACTCCGGCGAACCCGGTGCCCTCCCGTGGCTGCGCGGCGATCAGGCTCGCGACGAACGTGCCGTGCCCGAGGCAGTCGGCCTCCTTGCCGGACGGGGAGACGATGTTCACCACCGGGCGGACGTGCCCGGCGAACTGCGGCACCGCGTCCACCCCGGAGTCGACCACCGCGACGAGCTGGCCTTCCCCCTTGGTGAGCGGCCACACCCTTTGCGGGGCAAGGCGTTTCTGTGGCCACGGGGTGCCGGAGAACAGGGTGTTCGACGGCGCCGCGCATTTTCCGCCGCCGGCGACCTGTTCCAGCGGCGGCACTGTGGGATCGGCCAGCGCGGCGGGCCCGGTGCCCAGGAGCAGGGCGGCCGCCAGCGCGCCGGCGCGCGCGAGGAAGGAACTCGGCACTTCACGCCCCGCCTTTGGGCCGCGTGATCGACGGCGGCGGGGTGATCCGCACGTCGTCCTCGTCCTCTTCTTCGTGCGTCGCGCTGCTGGCGTGCACCGCGAGCTTCAAGGCGTCCACAGTGGACAGGGCGTGCCATGGCCGCGCCAGGTCTTCGGTTTCCCGGGGCGGTTCACGATCGACCGGTGCTTCCGGTGGGGCTGGGCGCGCCGCCGGAGGCTGTCCGGGCAGGGGTAGCTTCAGTCGTTCCGCCTCGGCCCGGGGCACCAGGAGATACACCCCGTCCGGCATGGTCACCGTGCGGTGCCTGGTCCCGGTGCCAAACCGCCGGTCGAGCACGTTGCCCTGCTCGCGCACCACCGAGAGGTCGTAGCGGGCGGTCGCCCGGTACCGGTAGTAGGTTCCTCCGTGGGTCACGGTTTCTTCCCGGTTTCCGGTGCCGGTGGTCTGCGCGGCCGTGCTCTTCTTCGTCGTCGCGGCGGTGCCGGGGGTGCCGCCGGTGGTACCGGGGCCAGTGGTGCCCTGCGCGGTCCCGCCGAGTGAGAAGGTGCCCGTCGTGGTGGTCTGGTGCGCGGTACCGGTCTCGTTCGCGATCTTCGTGGCCTGCTCGGTGGTCAGCTCCACCGTGCCCAGCAGCTCCGGCGAAACCACCTCGAGCCGCATCCCGAACCGGTAGCCGGTCGTGGTGGCCAGGTCGTTGTCGACGACGGTCTGCTCGATCCCGTCGAGCAACCGGCCGAAGTTGCCGATCCGCAGGTCCTCGTCGGTGAACACGGCCGTCTTCTGGCCGCCGTGCCTGCCCTCGGCCACCAGTTTCGTGGTGTCGCCGGCTCGGAAGAAGGCGACCTCGTTCGCTGACTCGGTGATCAGGCGCCGCAGTTCGGCGGCCAGTTCGGGGCCGCCGGGCATCGCCTGCGCGAGCACCTTCGCGCCGCGCAGGTCGACGGCGCCGGAGTGACTCGCCACGGTGCCGGCCGGTTCGGTGGTGGGGCAGAGTTCCTCGGGCACCAGCAGCGAGGCCGTGCCGTCGCGCAGGGTCGTGCCGTCCACCCGGTTGCCGTCCCGGAAGATCTCCACGACGTATTCGACCGGCACCTCGAACCGGACGGATTGCTTGCCGCCCTTGATCTTGTCCGCGTTCTTCACCGTGTGGCCGGTGCTGTCAGTGCCGCCGGTCTGACGGCCGGCGAGCAGGCCGCCCGCGGGCACCCCGCTGACCGCCGAAGCCGGGTCGGCTCGCACCTGCGGAGCCATCCCGTCGAGGGTGGCGGCGATGGTCGAGTTCGTGGTCTTCGAGGTGGCGTGCGCGGACGAACCCTCGGCCGTGCTGTCGACGGCGATCCGCTCCGACCCCGCCGACCTCGCGTTCGCGGTGTCCAGCCTGGCCGCGACCCGGATCTCCAGCTGCCGAAGGCCCCGCCAGGTGGAGCGGTGCACGACCACCGACTGGCCGGACGTCGCCGCCCGGCGCAGCGCGGCCTTGACGTCACTGGGGGAAAAGGCCGCGCGTAGTGCGGGAATCACGCCGGTCGGCGCCCCGGTGTCCTGCGAGTGCGGGGCGAACTCCGGCGCGTACCGGTTCAGCAGCCGTCGTGCTTCGGGCAGGATCCGGGTGGCCGGGCTCACCTCGTCCACCGCGACGTTCCCGAGCGACTTCCCGATGTGCTCGGGGAGGTACCAGCGCTTGTCGTCCACAGTGGACATCGATGGCTCTGCGACCGGGAGGTTCGCCTTTTCCGCGCGATCCTTCGGCATCCAGTACTCGACGCCGTCCGGCAAGACGACCGGGATGCGGTGGGTCGCCGGGTGGCCGCCCGCACCGGGACCGTCCTGCCAGGAGTACGCGGTCACCCAGTACACCGCGTCCGCCCGGTACTTCAGGTGGGCTCCGGAACGCTTGATCGTCGAGGTGTTCTTCCCGCCGACGCTGTCCGTGGTGCCCTCTTCGCCGCCGACGCCCTTGCGCACGCCCGCGGCCGCACCCGCTCCGGCCTGCGCGTAACCCTCGACGCCCCAGGACTTGCTGTGCCCGGACTCGGTGCTCACCGACGAGGTGTGCTGTGTTTCCGAGGTGACGCCCTCACCGTCGCCGACCAGTTTCGGGTGGCGCAGCTCCAGTTCCACCCGCACGGCGTCGGTCCGGCGGTGCACCGCTCCCGGCGCGAGCACCTGGAGGTCGAGGCCGCCGTTCAGCATCCGGTCGAACCGGGCGTGTGCCACCGACGTCGGCACCGTGAGCGGGGTCAGCCCGCGCCACGCGCCGACGCCCTTCCTGGTCACCGCGAGCGCCTGCGCGATAGCGGCGTTCACCTTGTCCACGTGGTCCAGCCGTCCGGGCAGCGCACTGCCCGGTGGCAGGCTGATCGCGCCGGTCGGGGACAGCGTGCTCTTCGCGGCGGGGATCGCGGTGAAGGTCGAGGGCAGGCAGTCCGATTCGGGCAGCACCATGCGGACCGAGCCGGACACGTACTGGCCCTCGGCCCGGTTCCCTTCGGAAAGCGCGACCTCGAACGTGGCCGGGTAGTCCACCGCCACGCCCGGTCCGGAGTAGGTGAGCTTGTGCGTCGAGCCCGTCGCGGCCGAGGTCGCGGAGCTGTCGGCATCCTGCCATTTTGCCGCGCCACCGAGGGTGATCCCGGCGAGCAGGCCGGGTTTGTCGCGGTCGACCCCGATCCTGGCCGCGACTTCCAGACCGACGCCCCGGTTGCTGCTCTTGGTGTCCTTGCTCTCCACCGATCCCGTACTGCCGGTGCTGCTCGCGATCTCGACGGTGCCGACCCGGCGGGCCGTCGAGGCCTTGCCGAGGTAGGCCTTGACGGTCAGGGTCAGGTTCCGCCCGGCGACGGAGATCGGCACCCGCAGCCCTTCGCGCACCTGCTCATAGGAGTCCCGCAGGTTCGCCGCGGACAGCGTTTCGGCGAGCTGCGCCTTGACAGTGTCGAGCTGTGTCTTCCGGCCCGCGAAGAACTTGTCGAGCAACTCGGTCGCCTTACCGGTGACGTGCTCCAGGCCCGTCGCACTGTCCACTGCGGACAGTGCGGTCGCGGTGCCCGCGTCCGGCGCGGCGGGCGGGTCGAGCGGCGCTGCCTTCAGCGCGGCGGAGGCGGTTTCGCCGCGCAGTGCGGCTTCGAATTCCGCGGCCTGCCACGACGGCACCCGGACGTAGACCTGGCCCCGATGGGTTCCACGGTAGTCCAGCCCGGTGCCTTCGACGGCGTATTCGGTGTCCACCCGGTACAGCACGGTTTCGCCGTCGTACTTCAGCGTGGTCTTCGCCGCGCCTTCGATCGTGGCCGCGGTGGTGAGACTCCTGGACGGGCCCGCGGTGGCGGACGCGGTGGCAGCGATCTTCACCTCTCCCGACGGGATCTTCACCCCGGGCGCGCCGTAGGAAAGCGCCACGCCGACCTCCGTGCCGAAGGCGCCGGCCTGTGCCGTCTTGTCCTTGCGAGTGCTGCTCGCGCTCTGTTCCAGAGTGAGGTCGGAGGTCTCGACGCGCTGGAAATGCGTGGGCGTGGACCGCACGGCGACGCCCGCGGTGCCGTCGGTGGCGGTGAGCACTCCGCCGAGCAGGTGCCTGCCGTGTGTGGCCGGGGTGTCCACGGAGAACCCGCCGGTGATCGCCCGGTGCAGCGGTGATCCGGGAACGACCCCGGGCCGCTCCAGCAGCGCGTCCCGGATCGCGGTGAGACCGCCGGCGTCCTCCACCACGCCGAAGACGCGGTGCACCGCGTCCGGGGCGATGACGGCCTGACGGTCCGCGGTCACCGATGAGACCTCGCCCGGATAACGCACTCGCAGCGCCGATGGAAGGTCCGTGGTGTGGGTCCGGCCCCCGACCGAGATGTCGAGCACGGCGTCCACCTCGAAGCCCGTCTTCCCGGTGGCGGTGACCGTGTGCGTGGTCTCGGCGGTGTGGGTGACGGCCTGCTGTCGGGTCCGTTCGTCGACCGGTTTCAGCGTGGGCTTGACGGTGAGGAAATGCCCGTCCGCCACCGCCGAGGTCACGGCCACCGCGGCGGAGAGCGGGCTGACGGTACTGGTCGACGTCGTGGTGCCGGTCGTGCTGACGGTGCTGGTCGCGGCGGCCGTCGGCACTTCGGCACCGACCGGGGCGGCCCGGGTTCCGGTGACCCGCAGGCGCGCCCGTACCGGGGTGTCCCCGTCGACGAGTTGTTCCCCGGCCAGGAGCCTGCGTGTCGCCCCGGCCGGTCCGTGCCGCTCGATCAGGTCCACGATCGCTTGGCGGGCCTGCTTTTCCACGGCCAGTGGCAAGTTGTCGGTCACCGCGTCGACCAGTGCGGCGGCGATGGCGTCCGGTTCGCGCACCGGGTGGCCGAGAACCTGTTCTACCTGGCCTGTCCCGAGCAGGCCCCGGCTCAGGTAGACCGGCGGTGTGCCGGGGGTGGCCGTTCGCGGCGCCTCGGTGACCGGCTCCGTTGGCGGTTCGGTGACCGGTTCTGTCGGCTTTTCGACGACCGGCACCGGCGACGTCTCGGCAACCGGTTCTGTCGGCTTTTCGACGACCGGCTCCCGTGGTGTTTCGGTGACCGGTTCTGGCAAGGCCTCGGTAGCCCAGAAGTGGGCGGCCTTCCGCTCGTTCAAGGTGCGGACGAGAACCACCTCGTGACCGTCGCCGACCGAGGTGACGGAACCGTCCTCGTTGACCACCGACAGCCGCACCCCGTACCGGTCGGCCACGGCCTGCACGGCGAGGTCACCGGCCGTCGTGGTGTAGTAATCGGAATCGGTCCGGATGACCGTCGCCGCCTCGGCCAGTGTCACCGCGGTCTGCCCCTCGGTGGGGGTGAGCAGCAGCCGGTAGCGGTCGGCTTCGGCGCCGGTCGCGTGTTCCACGCGGTCGGCCACCTCAAGCCGGATCTGTTCCCAGCCCGCGCCACCGAGCCGCTCGCCCGCGGTCGCCGCGAGCGCGTGGAAGAGACACCACCCGTCCGCCGGAACCGACTGTTCCCGGTGGCCGAGGCGGCCGAGTTCGGTGTGCTGCCGTTCGCTGAGTGCGTAACCCGTCTGCTGCGGCGCGGGGCGGGCGGCGGGCTGCCGGTGCCCGTTCAGGCGGTATCCGTCCAGGAAGTCCAGGTACCGCGCGATCGTGTCGCGGGCGGCGAGGACCGACTTCGCTTCCGTCTCGGTGAGCACGTAGCCGTGGTCCGGTTTGGCGGGACCACCGGCGAACAGCGCGGAGAATCGGCTGGACAGCGGCGCGGGAAGCCGGGCTTCGTCGTTTTCCCTGCCGTAGTGGGCATGCAGTTTCTGGCGGAGCCCCTGCACGGTGTCGAAGGCGGTGCGCAGTTCGGTGACCTGATCACGCTTCAGCACGCCGAGATCGCCGAGGGTCCGCAGCCGGTCGGCGGTGTTCGACCGGCCGAGCTGGCCCTCGCTCGCGCCGAGCCAGCGGGTGCCGAGGGTGAGCGGGCGCAGCAGGGTTTCCTTGACGTCGAACCTGCCCTGGATGTCCATTGTGGACTTCGCGGCCGGGACGAGGTCGCCGAGGGCTTGCTTCGCCCTGCCGGGCGGAAGCCTTTCGTGCGGCTCTCGGAACCGGCCGAACACCGAGGCGTCCGCGCCGGGCAGGTCGACCGGGATCATCCTCGCGTCGAATCCGACGCCGAAGTTCGGCAGGCCGGGCTCGGCGGTGACCAGCGTGTGCTCCGCCAGCCACTCCGGACGGGCCGACTTGTGCGTCGGCAGCCACATCGGGTCGGCCTGGAACAGCACCGGCCCGGTGCCGGGCGGCAGGGACGCGTTCAGCCGCGCCCGGGCCAGGTTGATGACATCGCAGGTCAGGTTCTGCAGCACCTGCAGCCGGCGGTGGCCGGGGGAGTCGTCCTCGACGTCACCGACGATCGCGAAATCGAGATCGCTCGCGGGCGCCAGTTCCTTCCGGCCGTAGCCACCGAGGGCGACCACGGCCCACGAGTGCGCGGGTGCCCCGGCGATCCGGACGGCGGTGGCCAGCGCGTTGTGCACGATCTCGTCCGCGTGGGCGACGATCAGGCCGGTGAGCTCGGCGGGGGCCACCCGCTGCGCCTGCCACCGGGCCGCCGTCTCCCGCAGCGACGCCAGGTTCCCGGCGAGCTCGCCGGCCACCGCGGGAATCTCGGCGACGATCCGGTCGGCGCGCACGGGGTCAGTGACGATCTCCTCCGGGAGCCCGTCGACGATGCGCCGCAGGACGTCGCGCTCCCCGCTGGAGAACGTGTGGCCCCGCTCCATGCGGTCCAGGAGGACCTGCTGCTTCTGGTTCGGGCGAGCGGGCGGCACGGGCCCCGGCGGTTCCTCCGGGGGCCGGAACCCGTGCTTCGGCAGGTCCAGCGGGGTCTGCGCCGGGGACCTCGGGTCGGTCAGTACCGCGTGGCTCCCGTCCGGCAGGTGCACCTGGCTGGTCATCGTCTGCTCGATCCGCCGCAGGTGCCGCGGCAGCAGCGTCGGCGCGTAGTACACCTGCTGGCCCATCAGCCCGTCGTCCTCGACCACCGAGTTCAGCGGTTTCCGTCCGCCCGGCAACGGTTTCCCGTCGCTGTTGAAGATCCGTTGCCACGGCCCGGAATCCCGGTACTCGTCCGGCAGGCCGAAGTAATGCGCGATCTCGTGCGCCAGCACGTTCTGCGGGGTCGCGGTGCCCCACTCCACCTGATTGGCGTTCTCGGTGCCGGTCAGTTTCACCGTGGTGTGCGCGCCGGTCTCGGTGAATTCGACCCGGACGTGGAACTGGTCGCCCGAGGGCAGGCGATATCCCTTGTTCAGCACCGAGTCCACCCCGGCGAGCGCCTTCGCCCGCGTGTCCGCCATTGCCTGGGGCGAGATCCCGTCCTCCGGCTTCAGGTGCACCTTGAGCGTGTACTCCTGAACCCAGTGCCCCGGCTCGACCTCCATCCGCCGCACGTCGTAGCGGACCAGGCCGGGGATGAACTCCAGGTGCTTCGGGTCGCTGGACCGGAGGATGTCCCGCGCCTCGTAGTCGACCGTGCGGACCGGGGCCTTGTCCCGCAACGACTCCCATTTCGACGGCGGCAGCGGATTCTTCGGCTGGGCCCAGTCCGCGGTTTCGGTGGCGGGGGCGTGCCCGGTGGGGTCGACGGCGACCGGAGCCGCCCTGCCCCTGGTCCCGTACCGCGGCTGGTGATCGAGTTGGCCTTTCACCTGTGCGTCCAGGCTCGGCGGCACGCCGTCCTTGCCTGCCTCGAATACCACCTCGCCCGCGGCGATGTTCTGCTGCCTCCGGTCGGCGAGCACCTGGGCGAGCGAATACCGCGAGGCCTGTTCCGTCGACGGCACCCGCAGCTCGATGGGCAGCCCCGTCACCTGGTTCCGGTGCAGGACCTCGTCGATCACCTCGGCCGCGACGGCAGGGGGCACCCACCTGCGCGACTCGCCCTGCTTCGTGGTCACCGGCAGCGCCAGCGAACCTCCGCCGCCCTGCCCGTGGATCACGATCCCCGTGACACCGGCGATGTCGACGGTGGCGGGCACCGTCTTCGGTGGCTTGCCGCCGAACTCGATCACCAGGTGCTCCCCGTCCCGCCGGACCGTGGTGACACTGCGCAGTTCCGGCGCGGAGACGACGAGAGCCGGGTCGTTGCGCAACGGGACGACCTGCCGGTCGGGGCCAGTGGCCTGCCGCTTGGCCGGGGGACCGGGCTCGGGGGCCGCCTCGACCACGATGGTGATCGGTTCCCTGCCCTCGAAATTCACCTTGGTGAACTCGTGAAACGTCTTGGCCGGTTCGTTCACGCGCCCGATCGAGTAACCCGGCACGTTCCCCCCGGCGCCGACGGGATACACCCGGAACTTTCCGCGGCCCCGATCGTGATCCTTCGCGTCCACATTGTCGGCGAATCTCTCCGCCGTGATCACATAACCCTCGCCGACCGCGACGACCGCCGCGGCGTGATAGGGAGCGTGGTCCCGGTCGTCGTGCGGCGCGTCCTTGGTCGGCACCATGACGAAGGCCTGGCCGACCTGCGGAGCCGCCTTCTCGTTCGCGTTGGCGCCGTGCTGTGCGAGGTAGTCCTGTGCCACCGTCCGGTTGTCTTCGAAGGAGTTGCCGAACAGATGTTCCGTGCCGGCGACCTGGCTTCGCAACGGCACCGTCTGCTGTTTCTGCCCTGGCGCCAGATCGTAGGGATACTGCTGGTTGTTGAGGATTTCTTCGGCGGTGTGCAGGCAGTCGTTGACGAACAGTTCCGTCTGATATTCGACATAGCGCTTTCCGTCGCGATCACCGACCCGGCCGGTCGGCACCGCGAAGGCCGGTGGGACCTCGCCCCGGCGCACCCACAGCGTGTCCGCGTCACCGCGTTCGTTCGCCGGTGTCTTCTTGATCTTTTCGAAAAGGTACCGGCCGTCCGGCGACGCGAACGCCATGGTACGCAAGGAAACCGGGGGCCTGGGTGGTACCGGCCGGGCAACCGGTGGCGTGGACTCGGCAGGGCCGAAGTAGCCGCCGAGCACCTCGATCACGGGCGCACGGCCGAGTGCCCGGTCGAACGCGGTGACGTTCGGCTGATACCGCAGGCCACCGGGCGCCGGCGCGAAGGTCTCGGGAAAGCGCAGGTACTCCGGCTTGGTCCCGGCCCGGTCCGCGAGGGCATCGGTGACCATCCTGGCGAGCAACTCGGTGACCGCCTCGTCGGTATTGATCTCGTGCCGGTAGACGCCCTCGTCGGGGTGGCCCGCGAACGCGCGCCCGGGGTCGTGTGCGTGGAGGTGCATGAACTCGTGTGCGAGCAGATGCCGCAGTGCCGCGGACTGGTGGGCCGGAACCGGGGTGAGCGTGCCGAGCATGCCGGTGTTCAGCAGCACCTGCCCCGAGGTGGCCCGAGCGGGATTGGACTCGCTGATCTCCAGCAGGTCCGCGATCTCGAACTGCTCGGCGAGCTGGTCGAGGCGCCGCCGGGCCGCGGAATCCGGCCTGGCGAGTTCCCGGATGAAGTCCGGCGCGAGGATTTCCGCGCGCAGCACCGGGTCGGGATGGCTCCCGTCCGGGTCGAACACCATGTCCAGGGTGAAATGCTTCGCGAAGGTGGTCTTGTCGACCTGGACTACCCGCTCCGCGGAGACCCGGACCTCGGGTACCCGGATGCCCTTGTTCCGCAAGTCCTGGAACAGGGCGTGGAATCCCGCACGCACCGGTGCCAGGTCGACATCGACCGGGTGCGCGCCCTCGTGGGTCGCGTGCACGGTGAGCGGGTCGGGAACGGCCGGGTCCGGCAACCGCTTGGCGACACCGTCCCGCAGCCCCTGATACCACTCCGGCTGCCGGTTTCGCGGCCACTCGGTCTCGACACCGGGCACAGCGGGGCGCGGTCGCGGGGCCCGGTCCGTCACCCGTGGCGTGGGCGGGGACAACGGAGGCGCGGGCGGCGGAGGTGGCGGCGCGGGTACCGGTGGCGGGGTGTGGCTCGACGGGACGGGGTGGGCCGCCACGGTCGGCTGGTACCGGTGGCCGGTCTCCTGCGGTGACGGCGGGGCCGGGCGGCTCATCGGCGGTACCGACCTCGGGGCTGGTGTGTCCGATGTGGACGGAGTGAGTGACGACGGGGCGCTGGCGGGCACCGGTACCGGAGTCGGCTGCGGCGCCGGGTGGCTGGGCTTCGGTTCGGCGGGCGCCGGCGGCGGGGTGACCGTGGACGGGGGTGTGGAAGCGGCGAGGTGCGAGCTGTGCGGCAGGGTCTGCGGACCGGCTTTGACCGGGCCGTCCAACGCCGGGATGCCCTGCGGGTCAGGGGTGTTCTGGTGCGCGGTGCCCGGCGAGGCGGGCTGGGTCGTGGGCTGGGTGGTCGTCGCGGGCTGGGGCAGCGACGCGGGGTGCGAGGTGGCCGGGGTCTGCGCGGTCGAAGCGGCCGTCGTGGTAACTGGCGGCGGTGTGCTCGCCGCGGGCTGCGAGGGTGCCGGGTGCTGGGTGCGGACCGGCTGCGGGGCGGGTTCGGTCTGCGTGTGCGTGGTCACCGGGGACTGCGCGGGCTGGTGGCTCGGCTGCGACCGCACCGGCTGCTGCTCGGCCTTGGTGGCCTGCTGATGCGTCTCGGGCTGCGTGATCGTCGGCTTCGGCTGCGCGGGCCTGCCAGGCTCGGCGGGCACCGAGGGCTTGACCGGTTCCGTGGACTTCGGTGGCTCGGGCGTGGTCTTGCGCGGCGACGGCGGGTGCTCGGTCTTCGGGGAGACCGGATGCTCGGTCTGCTTCGGTGCCGTCGATGGCGGCGTGACCGGGTGTGCCTGGGCCGGTGGCGGCGTGGTGGTGTCCACCTTCCCGCCACTGTCCGATGTGGACTGCCGGGATGCCGGCGTCGAATCCGGCTGCGCGCTCGTCGTCCGCGTGCCGGGGTCCCTGGCCGGCTTCCCGCCGGTTTCGGTCACCGGCGAGTCGGTCATGGGCGGCATCTTCGACAGGTCCAGTTTGTCGATGCCTTCGACATGCGCGTTGGCGATCTTGTTCTTACCGGCCTGTGTGCCGCCGCCCTTCTTCTTCCTGCCACCGATTCCGTCGACCGCGCCCTCGATCGCGCCCGCGGACGCCGCGGCCGGGTTGAGCCCGTTCCAGTTCCCCTGCACGACCCCGCTGACCTGCTCGGTCAGCCATTCGTGCAGGCCGCCCTTCGTCATCTCGCCCGCGATCGAATGGGAGAACTTCGGCGCGAACCGCTTCCCCGCCGCGCCGAGGCCGAAACCGATCACCCCGCCGATGGCGCCGGCGATCGCGGCGCCCTTGGTCAGGTCGGTGTCCCATTTCGTGCGATCGCCCTTGAGCATCTGGATGCCCTGGATCGCCGCGTCCATCCCGACCTGGAAGACGATGCCGAACAGCACCGCCATGACCAGGTTCTTCAGCACGACCTGCACGGAGATCCGGGCCGCGGCCTGCATCGCGGGAATGGTGGCGGTGGACGCGCCGAAGGTCCAGAACGCGTTCGCGAGCGCCCAGGCGATCTGCACCGCCAGCATGATCAGCGTCCCGACGATCATGTACTTGGCGTATTCGACCTGGAGCGCGGTTTCCTTGGCCAGGTCACCGAGTTGCTTCGCGGTGACCGCGACGTCGGGCACCTGTGCCTTGAAGGCCTGGGTGAATTTCCGGAACTCCTCGGACGCGGTGCCCTGCAACGCGCTGAGCACCGCGGCGGTGACCGAGTCGACCTCGCCCTGTACCGCGGTGAGTTCCCTGGACGCCTCCTCCCAGGCGGTGGCCAGAACGCGGAGCTTGTCCTCGTCGCCCTCCGGCCACGCGTCACCGCCGACGATCTGCACCAGCCAGGTCAGCTCGGACGGGATCTGCAGACTCATCAGGCCCCCTTGGCCCGTTTCGTCGCCTGCTCCACCGACGCCACGGCGTTCCGCTCGGTGCGCAGGAAGCCCTTGGCCATGGTGTTCACCCCGTCCCCCATGCTGCGCACGACCGCCCCCATTTCCCGCATCGCGGTCAGCACGTCCTTGCTGTTCTTGTCGTAGTTCTTCTCGAATGCCTTGCCGGTGTCGTCGGCGCCCCAGCAGTTCCCTGCCGAAACCGTGGCGTTGTGCAGCGCGTTGTAGATCCGGTCCAACCGGGCGGCGAGGTTTTCCGCGTCGCCGGCGGTCTTGCCCAGCCGCTCGGTGTCGACGCCGAACGGTTGGCTCATCACCACCACCGCTTTTCGCCGTCGGCCTGCTCGCGCCCGTCCCGCTTGTCCGTCTCTTGCGGACGGACGAACCGCGGATCGTCCTCGACCAGCCCGCGCACGTCCTCGGTCATCGGCGGGTGCTCCGGCAGTACGCCGTCGGCCAGGTCCCGGAACTCCTCGGGCAGGTGCGGTTTCAGCAGCGCTTCCATTTCCGCCGTCGCCTGCTGCCGCGCGTCGGCGATGGTCGCGAGCAGGACGGCGGCCAGCTCGGCGGGCGCCATCCGCCGGTACGCCGGGGTGGGGAAGCTGAGATCGCTGATCTCGCCCTGCGCGCCGACGGTCACCGCGACCGCGCGGCCGGGTGCGGTGGCGGTCACCGAGATCTCCTTGAGCTTGCGCTGCGTCTCGGACAGCTGGTCGCACTGCCGCCGGTAGTCGGCGAGCAGATCGCCGATCCGTTCGTCATAGGACGAGGTCATGAAATCTCCTTGCGAGCACGGGAAGGCTCCGCGTCGGACTGGGGGGCGGTCCGGCGCGGAGCCATGGGCCCGCCGGACCGGTCCCCGCGGCGGGTGCGGGGCCGGGGGAACGGCGGGTTACTCAACGGTCGGCGCTAGCCGGGCCGTCCGATCACGCCCGGTGGGGCGTCCGGGTTGGCGCCCCACACGTCCTCGTCCTCCACCAGCCAGGTGGTCCGTTCCCGTTCCCGTTCGCCCTGACCGGCCGCGCCCGGCGCACCGGCACCCATCGGCATCCCGCCGACGCCGGAGCCACCCTTACCGGTACCGGCCCCCGTCATCCCGCCCTGACCGGCAGCACCGGCACCGGAAGCTCCGACGCCGTAAGGCTTGACACCACCGCCGCTCAGCGACGCGCCTCCGGCGCCGTACGGTTTGACGCCACCGGCGCCACCGCGCGGCATGGCACCGCCACCGGGATAGGGCGACAGGCCACCGCCCGGCGGCTTGCCCCCGGGGTTCGGGCCGAGCCCGCCACCCGGTTTCCCGCCCGCGTAAGGCGTCAGACCGCCCGGCAGCCCGCCGGAATAGGGCACCAGGCCGGCGCCGCCGGGGACGGGCCCGCCGCCACCGGGGACGTATGGCGTGAGACCGGCACCGGGAGGTGTGGTCACTCCGCCGCCGGGATAGGTGGCCGGGGCCGCACCGGCGAGGCCGGTGCCCGGGTCGTACGGATCCGGTTTGAGCCCGAGGTCACCGGGACTCAGCGGGGCGGGCACGCCACCGGGATACGGACCGGGACCGCCGGAACCGGTGGCGCCCGGATACGGGATCGGCCCGCCCGAGCCGTCACCACCTGGGAACGGGCTCGGCTCGCCACCGGGCCCGGCACCGCCGAAACCGGGGAAGTTCTGTGGGCTCCCGCCACCACCCGGCGGCGGAAACTGGGGCGGGGTGATCCCGTCGGGGCCGCCTCCCGGCGGGGGCTTGATCTCGTCGGGGGACTTCGGCACCGGGGCGTCGAAGTCCCGGACCTTGACCGAGTACTCCCCAGCCAGGTCCTTGATCACCTTCCGCATGTCCTGGTCGAGCATCTTGACGACCTCGGGCTTCGCGGAAACCTGGATCAGCCCGTTTTCCATCTTCGGCGCACCGAGCTTGACCGCCTGATCGGCGTACCAGCTGTCGATCGCTTCGAGCTGGTACTGCGCGGCGTTCAGCTTGTTACCGGCATCCACAATGGACCGGGGCAGCGAAGCGGTTCCACCGAACGGGGGCTTGTTCACCCGCTCGACGTGGGCGCCGAAGACCTTGCCGTAGTAGTCCATGGCATTGCGGAAGCCCTCCGCGGCAGGGCCCTTCCACGGGCCGTCCGGGCCCGCGATGGCCTTCGCATGCACCTGCACGGTGTCCCGGCACAGCTCGAACACCCGTGCCAGCTTGGCGAACTTGTTCCCCGCGTCGAAGAAGGACTGGGGATTGGCGTTCGCCGTCCTGGCCGCCTCGCCACCGTGTTCCTCGGAACCGCCGTTGACCGCCGCCTTGATCTGTTTCCATGTCCAGGAGCCGTAATCGTCCCCGGTGGGAACGTCCTTCGACTGCACCATTTTCTCGCGCCAATCTCGTTTCTAGGCCCCGCCGGCGGGAGCGCCGCCCCCGCCGGGCATCCCTCGCCCGAACGCCTGCATCAGCTGGGCGACGTCCCCGGCGCCCTTCGAGTTGAGCTCCTCGGTCGTCTTGTACTTGGTGGCCAGCTCGTTGATGCCGGAAACGAGCTTCTCGAAGGCGGTGCCCATTCTGGTCAGCGTGGTGACGTATTCCTTCTTCAGCCCGCCTTCACCATCGGACCCCACGGCCACCGCCCTGATTTTGTGGCCATGCTGGAAATTGCCCGCCTTGATGTCGATCGACTGGATGTCCTTCAGTGCTTCCTTGATCGTGGGCAGGAGCTGTTCGATGGCCCGGCCGAAATGCTTGAGCGCCATGTCGTCCACCGAGACCTGGCCCTTGCCGCCCTCGGACTTGTACACCGGCGGGACGGGCAGCGGTCCGCCGTCCTCCGGCTGGTGATCCGCGGGCCGGTCGCCGAAACCGTTGTACTGACCGGCCTTCGCGAACTCGTCCTTGGCCTTGTTCGCCGCGGCGTTGCGGTTGGCTTCGGCCATGGCGATGCCTTCAACGGTCACGGCCTATTTCCTCCCGACGCCGAGGCTGTTCCACATGTCCGAGCCCTGGTTTTCGGCCTTGCCGTAGCTCGTCATGATCTCGGCGAGTGCCTGGCGGGCCTGCGCGAGCAGGACGGGCATCTGCGCCGCGGAGGCGTCCCACTTCGCCTTGCACTGCTGGTAAGAGGCCTTCGCCTCGCTCTGCCATTCGGCAAGGCTCTTCTCGGTGTTGCTCTCCAGCGTGCCGAGCATGGTCTTGATCTGCTTGTCGACGCCCTCCATCTGCTCGAGGACACCCTGCACGCGGCCGAAGTCGATGGTGTACTGCGCCATGTCGATGGTTCTCCCTGTTCGGTGCTCGATGTCTGACTACAGGCCGGGCAGGCCGGGCATCGCGCTGCCCGCCATGTCGACCGCGCTCTGCTCGGTCTTGACATAGGACTTCGTGTTGCCGTGCAAGGCTTCCAGCATCGTGCCGAGCTGCTTGACGATGTTCTGGTACTCGTGGCACCAGGCGTTCATCGAGCTCTTGAACCGGACGGAGGCGTCGCCGGTCCACGCCACGTTCAGCTGCTGGATGTTGTTCTGCATGGTGTTCTGCGTGGTGTTGGACGTGCTCAACGCGGCCTCGAACTCACCGGCCGCCTTCTGCATCGCCGGTGTGGAAACCGAAGTGGGTGACGTCATGGTGTTCCCCTCTCCGCGAGATCCCGGATTCCCGGGAATCGCACAAGTTCTTGTCGACGTAGGGCGAGACGCCGAATCTGCCGATCAGGATGGCGCAGCGCGGTAAGCGGCCGGTCAACGTCGGATCAACGGCCTCGTACCAGCGCTCCACCGAATTCCGCAAAGGCCGGGCGGCGGAGATCAGCGGGCGTGGCCGAAGACCTGCGTCTCACCGGCGGTGTAGGCCGCCAGGAGCGGTTCGACGACCGGGGCGGGCGGCAGCAGACGGCGCTCGTCGGCGGTGGCGTACCGCCACAGCCATGGCTGCATCCAGGAGACGAGTCCGGGCGGGGTGGACTTGCGGATCTCGGCTTCGGCCGAGGCGTACCGCGCGGCACTCACGTGGCGCAGGATGACCGGGAACAGGTGCTGTTCCTCGGCGTCGATGTGCTCGATGAGCAGGTCGCGCTGTTCGACCAGCAGCGCTGCGAGCCGTGGCGCGTGGCGGACCGGGTTCTCCGCGAAATGCGCGGCGGTGACGTCGGCGGCGTCCTGGAGCCGGTCGAGCACCTCGTGTTCGCCGATGTACGGGACGAGGTCGACGGCCCGGCCCGCCGCCGCGGCGATCACGGGCCAGAGCCGGTCGTCCTCGTTGCGGTGATGGTGGCGCACGGCGGCGTTGTACTGGTGGATGTAAGTGGTGACGGCGCCGGCGCGGGTGAGCGGCATCGCCCTCGCGTCGGCGCCGGACAGCAGGGCGGCCAAGCGCGCGATGTCGCCGAGGATGGCGCGATGGCTCAGGCGGATGCCGGTGAGGTCGGGCAGCGCGGACGTCGTGTCCGTCGTCGTCGGGGCGGAGCTGTTGGTCATGCCGCTCACCGTGCGTGGCGGTGCTCAACGCGAGATTGACGGCCGATCAACAGTGCGCCCCGGCCCGGGTCCGGGCTGTGCAGAAGCGTGCCCAGGCGCTGCAGACCGTCCACAGTGGTCAGATTCTCCCCGGTGGCGTCCGCGGCGCGCATGACCGGCGTCATGATCGTCACGTCGGGCTCCCGGGAGCTGAGCGCCGTGTACAGGCGCGCGACGTACCGGGCGACGGCGGCCGGGCTGTCCGGATTCTCGTCGTCACCCGCGAACCGCGCGGCCTTGTGCATGGCGCGCTCGGCCTCCTCGGGCCGGTCCGTCGCCCACAGCACCAGGGCCAGCAGATTGCCCGCCATATGGCGGCGCTGCGTGTCGTCCGCCTCGTCGGCGCAGGCGAGCGCCAGGCGCAGATCGGCCTCCGCCAGGTCGTGCCGCGCCGCGAGGAAGGCGAGCCAGGCGCGGATGTGCAGCGCCCTGGCCCGGTACTCCGGATCCCGCAGCGTCCGGGCTCGTTCGGCGGCGTCGCCCGCGATCCTGCTGATCTCCAGGTAGTGGGTCAGGCCCATGAAGTGCCCGCTGACGCCGACGACGCCGAGCAACTCGACGGCCGTGCGCAGCGCCTCCGTCCCGCACGGCAGCAGCTGTTCCATCGTGGCGGTCAGCAGTGCGTGCTCGGCACCGAACCACGCCCGTACCTCCGCGGTGCCCGCGAAAGCCACGCCCGCGTGCCGCACCGGGCGCAGCCACGCACGCGGCGGCTCTCCGGGTACGACGGTGCGCGAAGCGCGCAACACGGTGGCGATCAGCATCTCCGCGACGCGCACGAGTGCCGCCTCCCGCTCCACGAGACTCTCCGTCTGCTCGGCGCGGTGGCGCGCGTACAAGCGCAGCAAATCGTGGAAACGATAACGCCCCGGTGCGTGCGACTCGAGCATCGCGGCGTCCACCAGCGTCTCGGCGAGGGTCTCCGCGGTGCGTTCGTCCGTGTCCAGCAAGGCGGCCGCGACCGGTAGCGGGACGTCCGGCGCGTCGGAGAGGGCGAGCAACCTGAACGCGCGGGCGGCATCGGGACTCAGTGCCTCGTAGGCGAGGCGGAAAGCCGGCTCGACAGCCAGATCGCCGACGCGGAGTTCGTCGAGCCGGGCGCGTTCGTCGCGCAGCCGCTGGTCGAGCGAGGCGATGCTGCGGCCGGGGCGGCCGGCGAGCCGGGACGCCGCGATCCGCACCGCGAGCGGGAGCCGCCCGCAGGCCGCCACCAGGGAACGCGCGGCCACCGGTTCGGCGTCCACGCGTTCGGCGCCGACGATCGCGGCGAGCAGCGCCAGCGCCTCGGACTCGGGTGGCAGGCCGAGATCGAAGCAGCGCGCGCCCGGGAGTGCCAGATCGCGGGCACGGCTGGTCACCAGGACGGCGCAGCCCGCGGTGCCCGGCAGCAGCGGGCGGATCTGCTCGGCGTCCCGCGCGTTGTCGAGGACGAGCAGCACCCGCCGATCCGCGAGAAGACTGCGGTAGAGCGCCGCCCGCCCCGCGAGGCCGAGCGGGATCCGGTCGGCCGGTGTGCCCAGTGCCGTCAGGAGGTCCACGAGCACGCTGGCCGGTTCGGCGGGTGTGCTGCCCGTCCGCAGATCCACGTGGAGCCGCCCGTCGGGGAACGCTCCGCCCAGCGCGTGCGCGACGTGGATGGCGACGGTGGTCTTGCCCACGCCCGCGGTGCCACTGATGGTGCACATCGTGACCGCGTGACCCTCGCCCGCGCTGCCCTCGGCCAGGACACCGCGGATCGCGCCGACCGTCGCGGCACGGCCGGTGAAGTCGGCGATGTCGGCGGGAAGCTGCTGGAGAAGCGGCCGGACAAGGGGCACGGCCGACGGTGTGGCCATCCCGCCGCCGACCTCGGTGTCCACTGTGGACGTCAAGAGTTCCGGGTCGGCGGCGAGGATCCGCCGCTGCAGCTCGGCGAGCGCGGCCGAGGGCTCGACCCCGAGTTCGGTACGCAGAGCCTGTCGCGCGGCACGGTGGACCGCCAGCGCCTCGGCCTGGCGCCCGCAGCGGTAGAGGGCGAGCATGAGCAGTTCGCTCAGGCGCTCGCGCAGCGGGAACTCCGCGACCATGGCCCGCAGTTCCGGCACCGACTGGGCGTGCCTCCCCAGTTCGAGCGCGTAGCCGAGCAGGGCCTCGCGCACGGTGGTGCGCATTTCCTCCAAGCGGTCTCGTTCGCGCTGTGCCCAGGGGCCGGGTACCCCGGCGAGCGCGCCGCCGCGCCACCGCGCCAGCGCACCGGCCAGCCGGTCGTGCACCGCGCGGACACCGCCGCTCCTGTCGGCCGCCTCCCGTTCGAACAGGACGGAGTCGACCTCGATGTCCCCGGCCCGCAGCGCGTACCCGCCCGGCACCGAGGGCAGCACGTCCCCGCTTTCCCCCGCGCACCGGCCCGGTTCGAGTACGGTCCGGAGCCGGGAAATGTAGGTCAGGACCGTGCGGTGGCCGGTCCGCGGCGGTTCGTCGCCCCACAGACCGTCGACCAGCTCGGCCATCGAGACGGCCCGGCCCTCGCGCAGCAACAACATCGCGAGAACGGCGTGCTGCTGCGGGGAACCCACGTTGAGCGGCTCATCGCCTGCTCGGGCGCTCACCGGCCCGAGCAGGTGAAAACGAAGCCTGTCTTCTCGTTCGAACACCTGAAGTCCCTCCCCCGAAACTCAGCGCGCCGACACCACGACAGCCGGTTCGCGGTCCGGGCGTAAGGCTTCGGGCACCCCGAGCCGGAGCAGGTTCGCCACCTGGTGGCACTTCGCCCACGCTTCCTCCGGCCGATCGCCGATCGCGCCGGTGAGTTCGAGCGCCAGCTCGCGGGTGGGCAGCGCCCCGCGGCCGTGGCCCGTGCGGTGCGCCAGTGCCCAGCAGAGGAGGTCTCGCAGCGCGACCTCCTCCGCCGGGGGGGGGGGGGGCGCGGCCGCGCGGGCCCGCCCCCCCCCCCACACACGCGCGCGCGGGGGGGGCGGCCCCCGCCCGCCCGATCA
>NZ_JBHYIK010000015.1:87963-95557 GCF_042739735.1 Amycolatopsis sp. NPDC059027
GGGGGGGGGCGTCGCCGTCCCCCACTTGGGGGGTCAGGGCGACGCCGCCCGCGGGGGGGGGGCGCCCGGCGCCGGCGGGCCAGCCCCCCCGAGGCCGAACAACTCGGGCCAGGGATGCGGCCGCACCCGCACGTAGGAAAACCAGTGCAGGGCACGGGCGACCGCGATCACGTCGTGGTGCCAGCGGGCGTGTGCCGCGTACCGGATCGCCGGGATCCAGTTGCCCGCCTCGGCGTCCAGCCAGGCCTCGGCCTCCGCGCACGTGCGCAGCGGAACCGAAGCGGGCTCGCCGCACGGTTCGGCTCGCTGCCACACGTCGAACAGCAGGCCCGCCCGCGTCGCGGTGTGCACCAGCCACGCGTTCGTCCGGTCGGCGGCCGCCCGCCGCGCCGACGGGGATTCCTCCTCCCGGAACCGTTCGACGGCGAACGCCCGGAGCAGCCCGTGGAGTTCGTACCGGTCGCCGTCGCGCCGCACCAGGCTCGCCTCGGCCAGCGCCGTCAGCGCGCGTCCGGCGTCGTCCGGTTCGATCCCGGCGGCCACCGCGGCCAGCGCCGGGGTGAAGTCCGCGCCGGGGACGACCGACAGGTGCCGGAAGACCAGCCGGGTTCGTTCGCCGAGCTGGCGGTAGGACAACGCGAAGGCCGTCCGTACCTGGAGATGACCCGCGGACAGCAGGGACAACCGCCGCTCGTCGGCCAGCATCGTGGCCAGGCCCTTCAGCGTCCACTGTGGACTCACGGCCAGCCGGTGCCCGGCGAGCCGCAGTGCCAGCGGCAGATTTCCGCACAGCCGCGCGACTTCCGCCGCCGCGCCGGGCTCACTGTCCACCCGCCGCGCACCGGCGATCCGCGCCAGCAGGGCCACCGCGTCGGCGGTCCGCAGCACGTTCAGCACCCGGTGGTGACCGCCGGTGAGTTCGGTCAGCGCTCGCCGGCCCGCCACCAGCACGAGGCACCGGGCGGTCCCGGGGAGCAGCGTCCGGACCGCGTCCGCGGCCGGCACGTTGTCCAGCGCCAGCAGGACCCGCTTGCCGTCGAGCAGCGACCGGTAGAGCCAGGCCCGCTCGGCGAGCGATCCGCGGATCTCGGTCTCGGGCACGCCCAGCAGGCGCAGCAGCCGGTCCAGCGCCCGCGCCGGGGTCAGCGGTTCGTCCATCCCCCGCAGGTCGAGGAAGAACCGGCCGTCCGGGAACAGGTCCGCCAGCGCGTGCGCGGCGGTGGTGAGCAGGCTGGTCTTGCCGACGCCCGGCAGCCCGGAGATCGCGGCGACCGGAACCTCCTCGGTCCCCCGCGCGACCAGTTCGGCGAACGCGCGAAGCTCGGCGAGTTCGGTGTCGCGGCCGATCAGTTCCCCGGACGGGTCCGGCTTCGGCGGCCCGGCCGGGGCGCGGCGACGGCCTCGGCGGGCCGCGGCGAGGAATTCCGCCCGCGCCCGATCCGCCAGCCGCAGCGCGTCGGCCAGCGCGTCCACCGACCGCCGCTGCGGACCGCGCGCCCTGCCGCGTTCGATGTCGCCGATCGCGCGCACGCTCATTCCCGACGCTTCGGCGAGTTCCTCCTGTGTGAGCCCGGTCGCCTGCCGGTGCCGCAGCAGCAACTCACCGAACGTCGCTTCTTTCCCCCACTGCATGATGCCCCTCATTGCTCTCGTCCCGGCGCCTTGAACCCCCAGCGGCGTGACATCACACAGTGTTAGTCTCGACCCCCCGTTTTGCCTCACGGTCTGCACCGCAATACTTAACGGGCACCCCGGATTAACCAATCGGGCACCCCGTTTTGGTGACAGTGGGTGATGATCCTGGTGCGGGGGAGGTACCACGGTGGTTCTGCAAACCGAGCGGCCCTTGATCGGCCGCGAGGACCAGCTCGCCCGTGTGCGCGAGTTGCTCACGGCCGGTGCCGGCATGCTGGTCTTCGAGGGGCCGCCCGGTGCCGGCAAGACCGCCCTGCTGGCGGCGGCCGGGAAGCTGGCCGGGGCCGCGGGCCTGCCGGTGGCCAGTGCCCGGGCGCATCCGCTGAAGGGGGACTTCACCTTCGGCGTCGTCCGGCAGTTGTTCGAACCACTGCTGGCGGCCCAGCCGGAAGAGGAACGCGCCGTCGCGCTGAGTGGCCTGGCCGCCCCCGCCGGACAGGTGATCGGCGGGAACGCCGAGCATGACAACGATGTCGGGGACACCTTCGCCGTGGTGCACGCGCTGTACTGGCTCACCGCGCGGCTCGCCGAGCGACGGCCCCTGGTACTGGCGATCGACGACGTCCAGTGGGCGGACACGGCCACACTGCGCTGGCTGCTGTACCTGGCCCGGCGCGCCGAGGGACTGCCCGTGGTGCTGCTGGCCTGTCGCAACGTCGCCGAGCCCGGCGCCGATCCCGGGTTGCTGGCCGAACTGGCCGACGCGCTCGCCGGTGTCGAGGTGCCCTGGCTGACCACCGGCCAGGCGGCCGAGCTGATGACCGGGGTGTTCGGCCGCTCGCCCGATCCCGGTTTCAGCGCCGCGTGTCACCGCGCCACCGCGGGCAATCCGTTCCTGCTCGGTGAACTGGCCGCCTCGCTGGCCGCCCAGGGCCTCACCCCGACCGCGGAGGTCGCGGACCGGGTGCCGGACCTGGTCCCGGAGACCGTGTCCGCATGGGTGTCCGCCCGGATACGGGCCGATTCGGCGACCGCCGAACTGGCCAAGGCGGTCGCGGTGCTCGGCGACGGCACGGACCTCGCCACCGCCGCCGCTCTGGCCGATCTACCGCTGGACCGGGCGGGTGCGGCGGCGGACGCACTGGCCGCGCTGCGGTTCCTGGCCGGGACGCATCCGCTGGAGTTCGTCCATTCGATCGTCCGCAACGCGGTCCTCTCCGGGATCGCGCCGGACGAACGCGAGGCAGCCCACCGGCGCGCCGCCCGTCTGCTCCACGAGCGGCGCCGGCCGGACGAACAGATCGCCGCTCAGCTGCTGGCGTCGGGCCCGACCGGGCAACCGTGGGCGGTCGACGCGCTCCGGGCGGCCGCGGACACGGCGATGCGCCGGAGCGGTCCCGAGGCCGCGGTCACCTATCTCCGCCGCGCGCTGGAGGAGCCGGCGCCCGGAGCTCTCGAGGTCGACCTGTTCGCTCAACTGGGCCAGGCCGAGCTCGCGGTGGACGCGCCGAGCGCGGTCGCCCATCTCAGCGAAGCGTTCGACAAGGCAGGGGACCCCCGCCGCGCCGCCCGGATCGCGAGCGGTCTCGCGGTCGCGATCACGCAGTGCGGCGAGTTCGCGCGCGCGGAGAAGGTACTGGCCCACGCGATGGCCGGCCTCGGCCCCGGCGAGCACGAGCTGATCATGGAGCTGGAGGCGACCAGCATGATGATCGGACTCGCCGCCTTCGCGCCACCGATGGCCGCCAGGGCGCGCCGGCTGTTCGCCACGGCCACGAGCCCGGAGATCGTTCGCTGGGCGGCCGCGTCCCTGGCGATCTACGGAGCATGGGCGGGTGGCTCGTGTGCGGAGGTGGTCGCCATGGCCGAGCGGACCTTGGAGCTCGAGGCCGGGCACGATCAGCTCTCCCTGGTGGCGACCGGGCTGGCCGCGGCCGCCAGCTGCTACGCCGGCCGGTTCGACCTCGCCGACGCGAGCGGTGACCGGATCCTCGAACTCGCGCGCGCCACGGGAATTCCGACGATCGCGAAATGGGCGCACTGGACATTCGGCTTCGTCGCGTACCAGAAAGGCCATGTCACCGACACGATCGAGCAAATGCGGATCGCCGACGAGATCTCCGAATCGGTCAACGGCGAGGGCAACCATCCTGACGTCTACGCGGGATTCGCGGAGTCCTATGTGGACCAGGGCAGGCCGGACGAGGCGGACGCGGTGCTCGCCAGGTTCGGGTTTCTCGACGGTGACGTTCCCGAGAGCACCGGGGCGTCCGCGCTGTTCGGTGTGCGTGGCCGGATCCGGCTGCTGCGCGGTGACCCGCGCGGAGCGCTCGAGGACCAGCTGCGCTCCGGCCGGATCCTCGAAGGGCTGGGAATCGGAAGTCCGGCGCTGTCGGCCTGGCGGTCCCGCGCCGCGGTGATCCACCACCGGCTCGGCGAGCCCGCGGAGGCCACGCGGCTGGCCGGTGCGGAACTGGAGCTGTCCCGCGCGTGGGGTGTCCCGCGCCCGCTCGGCATCGCGCTGCGGGCGCACGGAATCATCCACGACGACCTGGACACGCTGGCCGAATCGGCCGAGGTGCTGGCGGGTTCGCCCGCCCGCCTCGAACACGCTCGCAGCCGGTTCCGGCTCGGGCTGGCCCTGCACGCCCGCGGTCACGCCGAGGACGCGCGGGCCCAGCTGCGCCAGGCATACCGGCTGGCCAGGGAATGCGGGGCGGACGCGCTCGTCGAGCGCGCGGGGGAAGCCATCACCCGTGCCGGCGGCCGGCGGCCCCGCGCGGCGCGGACCGGCGCCGGGGCACTCACCCCGCGGCAGCGCCGGATCGCCGAGCTGGCCGCGGCCGGACGGACCAACCGGCAGATCGCCGAGGAGCACTACCTGACCTTGCGCACCGTGGAACACCATCTCACCGGCGTGTACCAGGTGCTCGGCATCGATCGCCGTGAAGAGCTCGCCGCGGCTCTCGCGGCAGGGGAATCGTGAACACCCCGCTGTTCGGCCGGGACGCCCAGCTCACCGCCATAGCGGATGTCCTCGCCGCGGGGAAACCGGATCATCTGGTGCTGTCGGGGATTTCCGGCGCAGGGAAGTCCGCCCTGCTGGACAGCGCGGCCGGCCTCGCTGTCCGAAACGGACACCGGGTGTTGTGGGCAGGCGCCCATCCGCTGGAGCAGGACTACGCGTTCGGCCTGGTGCGCCAGCTCTTCCAGCCGATCATCGCCGAACTGTCCGATGCGGACCGTGCCGCGTTGTTCGCCGGGGCGGTGGCTCCGGCCGTCGCCGCGGTGTGGCCGGAGCCGGGACCACCCGCCGAAGCCGGTGACGCGCATTTCGCCGTTCCGCACGCCCTGTACTGGCTCGCGGTGCGGCTGGCCGAACAGGGTCCGATCGTGCTCGTCGTCGATGACGTGCAATGGGCGGACGAGGCTTCGCTGCGCTGGCTGGCGTACCTCGCCGGCCGGGCGGATCCGGTACCGCTCCTGCTGATCGCGGCGCGCACCACCGGAATGCGGGGCGGTCAGGAGGCGCTGGTCGACCAGCTGACCGGGCACCTGCGCCCCGTGGCGGTGTCCGGACTGTCCGAACCGGACGTCGCCGCGTTCGCCCGCGCCGCGCTGAAGGCCGAACCCGAACACGGTTTCGTGGCCGCTTGCCGCGAAGTCACCGGCGGGAACGCGTTCCTTCTCGGCGAACTGCTCGCCACCCTGGCCGCGGAGGACGTACCGCCCACCGAGGACGCGATCACCCGGCTGGCCGAGTTCAGCCCGCACGGGGTGTCGCGCTGGGTGCTCACCAGGATCCGGCGCGCCGATCCGGACGCCTCCGCCGCCTGCGCCGCGGTGGCCGAAGCGATGGCGATCCTCGGGGAGAGTGCCTTCGTGCCGGTCGTGGCCGCCGTCGCGGGACTCCCCGAGGAGACTGTCGAGCGTGCCGCGGACCTGTTGTCGCACATGGGTTTGCTCCGCGGCCTGGCCCCGATGCGGTTCGCGCACGCCATCGTCCGCGGCGCGGTCGACGGGGAGATCCCGGCCGGGCGGCGCCGCACCGCCCACGCGCAGGCCGCCCGCGTGCTGGACACCCGGCGCGGCGACGCGGAACGGGTCGCCGCGCATCTGCTCGCCTGCGATCCGATCGGCGAGCCGTGGGCGGCCGACGCGTTGCGCCGGGCGGCCCGGCAGGCACTGCACCGGGGCGTCGCCGAGCCCGCGGGGCGGTACCTGCGCCGCGCGCTCGCCGAAAGCGGGGACGAGACGACCAGGGTGGTGGTGACCGCCGAACTGGGCCGCGCCGCGCTCTCCGTGGACCTGCCTTCCGCCGTGGCACACCTCACCGACGCGTTCGACGCCGTGGTCGCGTTGCCGCGCGAATCCTGGCCGGACCGGCTGTTCACCGCGACCGTGGCCAAGGACCTCACCCTCGCCACCGGGGCGAGCGGGAACTTCTCGATGGGGCGTGACGTGCTCGACCAGGTGGCGGCGGCCCTCGGGGACAGCGAGCCCCAGCTGGTCTGCGATCTGGAGGCGTACGCGATCGGCGCGGGCGTCGGCATCCCCGGGTTCCCGCACGAGGAACGGCTTGCCCGCCTGCGCGAACGGGCCGCGGCCTTCCCGGATTCCGCGCGGCTGGCGGCGGCGCTGACCGCGCATCACCGGTCCGGCACCGGAACCGGCCGGGAGCGGGTGGTCGAGGATCTGCGCCGGGCATGGGAACTGCCCACGGCCTCGGCCATCGAACGGCTGGGGGCCTTCGCGTTCTGTGCCGCCGGGCTGTGCCGGGCCGACGAATTCGACCTCGCCGCACGGTTCAGCGAGGCACTCGTGGCCGAATCGTCCGTGGCGGGTCAGCCGATGTTCGCCGAACTCGGGCACGCGCTGCACGGTGTGGTCGCCTTCCACACCGGCCGGCTCACCGACGCGCTCGACGAGGCACGCGCGGCGATCGAGCTCCGCGACAGCCTGTCCGGGGGCCACTGGCCGGCGTCCGGCTGGGAGGGTCATCTGATCCGGGTCCACCTCGCCCGAGGTGAGTTCGAAGAGGCCGAACGGCTGCTGAGCGCGGCCGGGGAACCCGAGACCTGGCAGCCGAGCTACTTCGTGAACTGGCTGCTGCACGGGCGCGGGCAGATGCGCTCGCTGCGCGGGGACCTCGAAGGCGCGCTGGCGGATCATCTGGAGTGCGGCCGCAGCCTCGCCGGATACGACATCCACAATCCGGCGGAAATCCCGTGGCGGTCCCGGGCGGCACTGGCGAACCACCGGCTGGGGCGAACCGGCACGGCTGTCGAATTGGCGACCGAGGAGCTCGAGCTGGCCCGGCGCTGGGGCGCGCCACGAGCCCTCGGCCAGGCCCTGCGCGCGCTCGGCCGGATCACCCGCGACACCGACCTGCTCGCCGAATCCGTTGCCGTGCTGACGGATTCGCCTGCGAAACTGGCCCGCGCGTACTCCCTGTTCCACTTAGGACTCGCCCATCACCGGGAAAGCCGCCGCGCCGACGCCAGAACCGTGCTCACCCGGGCACACCGGCTCGCGCACGAATGCGGCGCCCACCGGCTGGCCGAGAAGGCCGCCGAGGCGGTGACGCGGATCGCCGGCCGCCGGCCGAACGCACCCCGGATCGGCCTGGCCGCGCTGACCGCGCAGGAACGCCGGATCGCCGAACGGGCCGCGGCGGGCGCGGGCAACCGGCAGATCGCCGAGGAACTGTTCCTCACGTTGCGCACGGTGGAACAACACCTCACCTCCGCCTATCGCAAACTCGGCATCGACGGCAGGCGCGGGCTCGCCGGCGCCCTGCGTTCCCGCTAGTTCTGCCGGTTCTTCCACCTGGCACGGTCCGCGTGCCGGGATTAGCGTGAGACCTGTTCGTGCGCCCTTCAGCCCTCATTCGCACGAACGCGAAGTGACGGCCGCCCCCCCCCCGCCCCCCCCCCCCCCGCGGGCGGGCGGCCCCGGG
>NZ_JBHYIK010000015.1:95567-96970 GCF_042739735.1 Amycolatopsis sp. NPDC059027
ATCCGTGCCGCGCCGAGCGCGTCGAGCAGGGGTTGCCGCAGTCCCCAGCCGTCGGGGGGGGGGGGCCCGCCCCGCGCACCCGCCACCGGGGGGGGCGCGCGGGGGCCCGCGCCCCGGGGCGGGGCCCCCCCCGGGGGGGCCCGCGCCGCCGCCCGGCACCCCAGCGCGCGGCGGCGGCCGTCCTCGTAGTTCTGCCTCTTGTTCTGCCTGGTGCGGGAATGGGCCGGGTTCTACGGTGAATTCGCCCCGGCGGCTCGGTGCGATCCCCGCCCGGCGCCCGGTTCTACTCGTCCAAAAAGGACGAAGTAATCCATCAGAAGCATTGGGAGAAATCCATGAGGTACCGAGGTATCGCCGCGGGAGTCGTGGTGGCCGCCGCGCTGCCACTCGCCGCGTGTTCGTCCACTGCGGACGCCGCGACGATCGCCTGGATCGACAAGGTGTGCGGAGTTTCGGTCAAGCTCGGCGACGTCTTCGCCGCCGTCAAGCCGATGAACGACGAACCGGCCAAGGTCAAGGCGCAGTCGGTGTCCGAATCGGACGCCCGGGTGGCGGCCGTCGACCAGGCGGTGAGCGATCTGAACGCCTTGAAGAAGGGGCCGCACGCCGACTCCGAGAAATACGTCTCGGCACTGGCCGACGTGTACACGAAGATGAAGCCCAGCCTCGAACGCGCGCGGAACGCGATCCGGTCGGCGGACGAGCAGGATCCCACGGCCGTGAACGCCGCGCTCGCCACGGTCACCAAGGAAACGGAAGAGGTCGACCGGATCCGAGCCGGTTACAAGGGCATCACCACCGCGGCCGATCTCGCCGATGCCGAAGGAAAAGCCGCGAACTGCAAGAAACTCCCCTCAGCGGGCCAGAAATAACCAGAAAGGTTGACGACATGACCCACCCGGAAGCCCTCCGCACTCCCCCGGTGCCGCACGGCACCGAGACCGGCGCCCCGGAGTTCAAGCGGCGCAGCCCCGCCGCGGTGTGGCTCGGCCTGCCGCTGATCACGCTGGGGATCTACCACTTCGTCTGGTACTACAAGATCCACCGGGAGATGGCCGCGTTCCACCGGAAGCCGGACTCCCCGGTGGCCGGTCCGATGCTGGTGCTCCTGTTCCTGTCCTGGACCCTCGTCGCGCCGTTCGTGTCCTACTACCGGACCGGGGAACGCATCCGCGAGACCCAGCGGCACGCCGGCCTGCCCGAGTCCTGCAACCCCGTGCTCGGGACGTTCCTGATGCTGCTGTGGGGCGCCGGTGTCCTCTACTACCAGGCCGAACTGAACAAGATCGCGGATTCGCGCGGTCAGCTCTAGCCCTCCGTGCGGGGGTGGCCCCCGAAACACCCCGGACCCCGTGGGGGGGGTGGGGGGGACGGTCTGGGGGGGGGCCCCCCCCCCCAGCCCC
>NZ_JBHYIK010000015.1:96980-148937 GCF_042739735.1 Amycolatopsis sp. NPDC059027
GAAGGCCTCCTTCACAGCGCTGAACGCTGTGGTGAAGGAGGCCTTCACGGACTTGGGACGGCCCCGCTCAGCAGGCCGCGAACGTGTTCGGTCTCAGGGGCGCCGCAGCTTTCGAAGAGTCCGAGCGCCTGCTGCCGGCAGGTCAGCGCGCGGCCGGGCTGGTTCAGACCATCAAGGGCGCTGCCGAGCGCGGCGAGCGCACCGGCGATGACATAGGCGTGGTGCGACTGCCTTCCGATGGCCAACGCTTCTTCGGCGACGTCGAGCGCCTGGCCGAACTCACCGGCCTTCCGGTGCACCTCGGCGAGGCAGAGCAGCACACGGGCGGTCTGGGTCCGCAGCCGCGCCCTCTTGTACATCGCGATCGCTTCGCGGAGATGAGCACCCGCCTCCTCGGTCCTGCCCAGTTCGCCGAGGACGATCCCGATCTGGTGCAGGGCGTTCGGCGTGGCGATGCTGTCCCCGATGTCCCGGCTGACGGCGAGCGCCTCGGCCGCCGCGGCCAGCGCGCGATCGCCGTCACCGACGCCGAGATGCGCGCAGGCACTGGTGGCCACGGTGAACGCGACGGCGGCGTTGTCCCCGAGAGAGCGGTAAAGCGGGCGCGCCTTGTCCAGCAGCGCGAGAGCGTCCGCGTAACCGCGGCGTTCCACCGCGCAGATCCCGAGGCCGAGCAGGGACTGGGCGACGCACTGGGTGTCGCCGGACGCCGTGCTCAGCTCCAGCCCGGTGGTGAGTTCGGCCTCCGCCTCCGGCATCCGCCACGCGTGGTGGAGGAACACGGCGAGCGCGTGCCGGGAACGGATCTCGCTGCCGCGGTCACCCCGGCGCCGCGCGGCCGCGGCGACCGCCCGCGCCGCCAGCCCCACGTCCCCGCTGGGCGAAACCCGGTCCATGAGCAGGGCGAGGAGCAGCATCAGGTCGGCGGCCTGGCGAAGCTCGCCCGCCGGGTCCTCCGTGGTCTGGCCGACGATGCGCATCGTGCTGTCCCGCATGACATCGAGCCAGTCACGGGCCTCGTCGTGGCCGGCGAACGACAGCCCGGCCGCGTAGGTCGGTACCACGTAGCCGGGCTGACTGTCGCCGGGTTCGAGCAGCCGGAACACGTTGCGTGTCGTGGCCAGCGTGAAGTCGAGGACCCGGCCCACCACGGCGCCGCGCTCCCCGGCCGGGTCGACGTCCTCGGCCTTGCGGCGGGCGTACAACCTGAGCAGATCGTGGTAGTGGTACTGGCCGGGCCGCGGCGAGTCGAGCAGTCCGGTGTCCACAAGGGACTCGAGGATGTCCTCGGCCCGTTGCTCGGCGAGATCCAGCGCCGCCGCCGCGGTGGCCAGCGGGAGAAAGGCCGTGTCGGGCACGGACAGCAGCCGGAACGCCTCGGCGTGCTCGGCGCCGAGCTGGCGGTAGCTGAGCTCGAAGGTCGCTTCGACGGCCAGATCGCCCACCCGGAGCTGGTCCAGCCTGCGGTACTCGTCACGCAGGCGCCGGGCGAACGACGCGATCGTCCAATCAGGACGGCAGGCCAGCCGGGACGCGGCGATCCGCACGGCGAGCGGGAGGAACCCGCACGCGGTGAGCACATCGAGAACGGCGTCCGGTTCCTCGCCGGCCCGCCGCTGCCCCACGATCGCGCCGAACAGCGCGGCCGCCTCGGCCCGCTCCAGCGCTTCGAGCGGGACGAAAACGGCGGGCAGCCCGGCCATCGTCGTCCTGCTGGTGATCAGGACCGCGCTCCCGCCCGCACCGGGCAGCAGCGGGCCGACCTGCTCGGCGTCGCGCGCGTTGTCCAGCACCAGCAGCACCCGACGCCCGGCCAGGCAGGACCGGAAGAGCGCCGCCCGTTCGGACGCCTCCTCGGGAACGGCGGAGTCGGCGACCCCGAGCGCCCGCAGGAAACCCGCCAGCACGGCGGCCGGATCGCGGGGGCGGGAGCTCGTCCCCTCGAGGTCCACGTAGAGCTGTCCGTCGGGATAGTCACCCCGGACCGAGTGTGCGATGTGGACGGTGAGGGCGGTCTTCCCGATCCCGCCGATCCCGCTGATGGCCGTGATCGGCACGGCACCATCCGCCCCGGCACGCAGTACGGCGGCGAGTTCACCGACCCGGGTGGCACGACCGGTGAAATCGGCGACGTCGGCCGGGAGCTGGGCGGGTTTCGGCACGACGGGCTCCGCACTGGGCCCTGCCGCTGGTGCCGGGCCCGCGAGATCCGGGTCGGCGGCGAGGATTCCCTGGTGCAGCGCGCAAAGCCGCTCACCCGGTTCGATGCCGAGCTCCTTGGTGAGCGTGCGCCGGGTGTCGGTGAACACCCCGAGCGCCTCCGCCTGGCGCCCGCCCCGGTACAGCGCGAGCATCAGCAGCTCCCGCAGCCGCTCGCGCAGGGGATGTTCGGAGGTCAGCGCCGTCAGCTCCGCGACCACGCCGGCGTGCTCACCTCTGGCCAGTTCGACCTCGACGCGGGTCTCCAGCGTGGTGAGCCGCCGCTCGGCCAGCCGGGTCCGCTGTGCCACGCCGTAGGGGCCGGGGACGCCCGCCAGCGGCTCGCCCCGCCACTGCCGCAACGCGGCGGTCAGCAGCCGGCCCGCCTCGCCGAGGTCACCGTCCGCTTTGGCCTGTCCCGCCTCGGCGACCAGCCGCTCGAACACTCCCACGTCGACGTCTTCGGCGCCGCAGCGCAGGGCGTAGCAGCTGCCGACCGAAACCAGGAGATCCTCGCCTCCGAACACCGTCCGCAGCCGGGAAACATAGGTCCGGAGCGTGCCGAGCGCCCGTGGTGGCGGGTCCTCGCCCCACAGACCGGCCACCAGCTGGTCCACCGACACCGCCTGGGCCGGTCTGAGCGCCAGCATCGCGAGGACCGCGCGTTGCTGGGGCGTCCCGAGCGGTAGTTCGGCCTCCCCCCGCCACGCCTGGACCGGTCCGAGCACCGTGAACCGCACCGCGCCAGCCGGCTGTTCCACCGGCCCCCTCCTCCCCGCACCGCGTGCCGGGCGGGGAAACCACCCGCCGCGTTTCGCGGAGTATAACCACGAGCGAGCGTAACGGCCGCTTTTCGGCAGTACGACCCGGGCCGTCCTTTGTGGACTTCAGCGCTGCGAAGGGGCCCTTCGGTGCGCTGGGCGCCATGAAGGACCCCTTCGCCCCAGCACGTTTACCGGTTGTTGAGCACGCGTTGGCCACGCGTTCCTAGCCTGCCAGGCGCACGCCGGACCAGAGAAGGATGAAATGAATTCGAAGGGGACTGCCCAGCGCGGCTTGGCAGGTTGGATCAGAGCGGTCATCGTCGCGGCTGTCGTCGCGCTGCTCACCGGCGTCAGCCTGTGGGTGTACGCCGTCGAACGCGGCAATGGCCAGAGCCAGATCGTCATGGGGGACACGAACGCGGCCGACCGGGTGGACGTCGCCGTCTTCGCCCAGAAGGTCGACGCGGCGGCCCAGGAGCTGTCCGTCCAGGTCGAGCTGCACCCGCAGGGGCAGCTGCTGGACGGCGAGACCGGCGCACCGCGGCGCGAGATCACGGTCTACACCAACGGGCTCAAAGGAGAGACCCTGTCACTCAAACCGGGGAAGAACCCCGGGGTGTCCGACCTCAAGATCGCCTTGCACGACGGCGTGGTCACCGACTACCCGTTCGACCGGTACAAGTTCGATGTCCTGTTCGCTGCCGAGACCGGGAACCACGCGGTCCCGGTGAGCGTGACGTTCACCAACGCCGACTCGTTCTTCAAGATCAAGCCCGCCGACCTGAAGACCGACGGCGGCGCGCTGGCCTTCACCGCCCAGGCGGGGCGGTCCACCGGGACGATGGCCTTCGCGGTGTTCATCATGGCCTTCATGTGGGGCCTGAGCCTGGCCGCGGTGATCGCCGCCTGGTTCGCGGCGGGCGGCAGGCGCGGGCTGCTCTGGCCGTCGCTCAGCTTCATGGGCGCGTTGCTGTTCGCACTGGTGCCGCTGCGCAACGCGCTGCCCGGTTCGCCGCCCATCGGCGCGATCGCCGACTTCGGCGCGTTCTTCATGGCCGAGGCGCTGATCTCCATTTCGCTGATCACCACGGTGGTGTTCGGATACATCGTCGAACGCGCCAACGCGAAGAAGGAAGCGGCCGAGAAACAACCGGAACCACCAGCCCAGGGACCTCCGCCGATGGTGATGACGGCGCCACTGGCCCCGGTCGGCCCCGTTGTCCAGCAGGGACACCAGCCCGGCTGGCCCGGCCAGCACTTCCCCCGATGAACGAGCAGGCGGCGAGCGTGCACCACAACGAGGCGTACCCCGGCCGGCGACGCCCGAACCGGCTCGGCTACGCGCTGTTCCTCAGCCGATGGCTCCAGTTCCCGCTCTACGTCGGGCTGATCGTGGCCCAGGCCGTCTACGTCTGGCGGTTCCTCCTGGAGACCTGGGAACTCGCCGTGCACGGCTTCAGCGGCCGGGGCGCCGACGGCGGCGCGTTCACCGAGTCGGACGTCATGCTGACGGTCCTCCAGCTCGTGGACATCGTGATGATCTCCAATCTGCTGATCATGGTCATCGTGGGTGGGTACGAGACGTTCGTGTCCAGGATCCGCCTGCGAGGTCACCCGGACGAACCCGAATGGCTCTCGCACGTCAACGCCAACGTGCTCAAGGCCAAGCTGGCCACGGCCATCATCGGCATTTCCTCGATCCACCTGCTGCGGACCTTTATCAAGCCCCCCGAACGGGTGCACGGCACCGGTGAGATCGACGTGACCGCGGTGATGTGGCAGGCGATCCTGCACTCCATTTTCATCCTCTCCGCGATCGGACTGTCCGTTGTGGACAGGATCATGAGCGGGACCGAGAAGCTGTCGCGAACCCACCGGGAAGCCGGCTACGCGGACCTGGTGGCGTTGCCGTCCGAACGGGACGACGTCCCCGCCGCCGTCAACGGCCGGGACTCCGCGCGTTGATCGGACGTTGACCGATCGGCATCCAGCGGACGGCATAGTCGTCCGGCATCGGAACGGTGCTTCCGCGCGCCCGCGGCGCGTCAGTGAAATGTTGTTGTGAAAGGGATAGTTCCATGAAGAGTAAGACCATCGGCGCGGCGCTGCTCGCGGTCACCTGCGCGTTCGGGCTCGGCGCGTGCGGTTCCAAGCCGGAAACGCCGAAGGCCGCGGACCGCTCCGCCGCACCCACCCCGACGTCGGTGGCCGCGCCGAACACCGGCGCCGACACCGTGAAATGGCTGGACCAGTTCTGCGCCGCGGCCGACGGCATCACGGACCTCGCCAAGAAGGCCCCGCAGTTCGACGAATCCACCTCGCCCAGCCAGATGAAGGCCGAACTCGGCAAGCACCTCGACCAGGTGTCCACGACGGTGGGTGGCGCGATGGACAAGTTCCGCGCACTGGGCAAGGCCCCCATGACGAGTCTCGACGACGGTTCCCGCAAGCTCACCGCGTCCCTCGGCCAGCTGAAGCAGGTGGTCGACACCCTCAAGGACAGGGTCGGGAAGGCGGATCCGGCGGACGGCGCGGCGTTCATCAAGATCGGCGAGGACACCGGCACCGAGATCGGCAAGGTCAACTTCGACTTCGACACCAAAACCGACAAGAGCGTCGAGGAGGCCGCGGCGAAAGCCCCGTCCTGCAAGAAGTTCACCAGCTGACACGGACGTGGCCGGTCGCCCGCCGACGCGGGGCGGCCGGCCACCCCGCGTGAGTCCTCTCGCGACCGGACGGAGTGAGCACAATGGACAGTGATGTGGTAGTTCCGTTCCTGCGCCGGGGAAACACGACGACGTTCGGCGGGATGCTGCGGCGACGGCTCGACGCGCTCGGCACCCGCCGGTGGGCGGTGGTGACGCTGGTCGTGGCCGCATCCGTGGTGACAGCGGGAAATGTCGCCATCGTCTGTACACTGTGGCCGGTGGACCTGGAGGTCTACCGATCCGGCGCGCAAGCCCTGCTACACGGGCGTGACGTCTACGGACCGCTCCCGCCGACCAGGGGCGGCCTGCAGTTGCCGTTCATCTATCCACCGTTCGCCGCCGTGGTGTTCCTGGTGTTCCTGGCCCCGCCGATTCCACTGGCCGCGGTGCTGATGCTCGGGATCTCGCTGGCGGCGCTGGGCGCGGCGGTGTACGTCGTGGTGCGGCCGCACACCGGACGCCGCACCGCCGTGTTCGCCGCGGTCCTGACCGGGACGGCGGCACTGGCCTTCGAACCGGTCCGGAACACGCTGTGGTTCGGCCAGGTCAACCTCGTGCTCATGGCGCTGGTGGCGATCGACTGCCTGGCCCCGAAGACACGCTGGCCGCGCGGCCTGTTGCTGGGGCTGGCCGCGGCGGTGAAGATCACCCCGGCGGGCTTCGTCCTGTTCTTCCTGCTGAAGCGCGACTTCCGCGCCGCGGGGACCGCCGTCGTCACGTTCCTCGCCGCCGGGCTGGCCGGATTCGCGGTGGCGCCGAGGGCATCGGCGGACTACTGGTTCGGTGGCCAGCTGACCACGGCCTCGGGGTTGAGCGGATCGGTCTACGCCACCAACCAGTCGATCCAGGGCGCGGTCCACCGGCTCGGGCTGCCGCCCACGCCGACGCTCGTCGCGATCGTGGTGACGACAGCGGCCGCCCTGCTGCTCGCCGTGGGGGCCATGCGCCGCGCCGACGCCCCGATGGCACTCCTGCTCAACGCGGCCATGGTGCTGGTGTGCTCACCGATCTCGTGGTCGCACCACTGGGTGTGGATCGTCCCCGCCGCCGTCCTGCTCGGCGCCCGCGCCCGAAGCCGCCGCGCGGTGGCCGCTCTGGTGGCCGTCCTCGTGGTCTTCGCCGTCGCACCGCATTCGTTCCTGCCCGCCACCCAGCTCCGCGAGCTCACCTGGCGGCCGCTGGAGCATGTGGCCGGCAACAGCTATCTGTTGCTGGCCATGGGTTTTCTCGTTTGGCAGTGCGTCGCACTCCGCCGCGGCCGGTAACCGGTTCAGAGAGCGGTGAGGATGTCGCCGACCCGGTCCTTCGCGTCGCCGAAGAGCATCGCGGAGTTGTCCCGGAAGAACAACGGGTTCTGCACCCCGGCGTAACCGGAGGCCATGGAACGCTTGAACACGACCACGTTGGCGGCTTCCCAGACGGTGAGCACGGGCATGCCCGCGATCGGGCTGCCGGGGTCCTCCGTCGCGGCGGGATTCACCGTGTCGTTGGCGCCGATGACCAGGACCACGTCGGTGTCGGCGAAGTCGTCGTTGATCTCGTCCATTTCGAGCACGATGTCGTAGGGCACCTTGGCCTCGGCCAGCAGCACGTTCATGTGTCCCGGCAACCGGCCGGCCACCGGGTGGATGCCGAAGCGGACCTCGACCCCCTTGTCGCGCAGTTTGCGGGTCAGCTCGGCCACGCCGTACTGCGCCTGGGCGACGGCCATGCCGTAGCCGGGCGTGATGATCACCCGCGACGCGCCGGTCAGCAGTTCCGCAGCGCCTTCCGCGGTGATTTCCCGGTGTTCGCCGTAGTCCTTGTCCCCGCTCGGACCCGCCTCGATCCCGAAACCACCGGCGATCACCGAGACGAACGAACGGTTCATCGCCTTGCACATGATGTACGACAGATACGCACCGGAGGAACCGACCAGCGCGCCGGTGATGATCAGCAGATCGTTCTCCAGCAGGAACCCCGACGCGGCCGCGGCCCAGCCGGAATAGGAGTTCAGCATCGACACGACCACCGGCATGTCGCCGCCACCGATGGACGCGACCAGATGCCAGCCGAGCGCGAGGGCGACGACCGTGACCGCGATCAGCAGCCACAACTGCGGATCGATCACGAACCAGGCGGTGAGCGCGACGAACACGACCAGCGCGCCCAGATTGAGCAGGTTCTTGCCGGGCAGCGTCAGCGGCGCGGACTTGATCTTCGCGGACAGCTTGAGGTTGGCCACGATCGAGCCGGTGAAGGTGACCGCGCCGATGAACACCCCGATGAACACCTCGGCGTGGTGGATGCCCAGCGTGCCGAGCGAGTCCAGATGCCGCGCCTCGACGCCGCCGGGCTCGTGTTCGACCAGCAGGAAACCGTTCCAGCCGACCAGCACCGCGGCGAGCCCGACGAACGAGTGCAGCAGCGCGATCAGCTCGGGCATCCCGGTCATCTGCACCACCCGGGCCCGCCACAGCCCGATCAGCGCGCCGACCAGCATCGCGGCGACCAGCAGGCCGAACGCGGCGCCCCTGATGCCCTGGTCCAGCGTCAGCGCGATCGTGGCGACCAGCGCGACCGCCATCCCGGCGATGCCGAAGGAGTTGCCCGCCCTCGCCGTCTCGTGCCGGGACAGCCCGGCCAGCGCCAGGATGAACAGCAGCGCGGCGACGATGTAGGCCGCCTGGCTCGCGGTGTGCACGGTCATCTCAGGGCCTCTCAGTACCGGGTCGGGGACGGCGGCGGTCAGCTGCGGGTGAACATGGCGAGCATGCGGCGGGTCACCGCGAAGCCACCGAAGACGTTGATGGAGGCCAGCAGCGTCGCCGCCACGGCGAGGACGACGACCGTGCCCGCGGTGCTGACCAGGTTCAGCACGGCGCCGACCACGATGATCCCGGAGATCGCGTTCGTCACCGACATCAACGGCGTGTGCAGCGCGTGGTGCACGTGCCCGATCACGTAGTAGCCGATCACGATCGCCAGCGCGAACACCGTCAGATGCGGCAGCAGCGCGGCCGGGGCCAGCGCCGCCAGCCCCAGGAACACCGCGGCGGCGACCAGCACCAGGCCCAGGCTGCGGCCCGCCGGCACGGGCTTCTTGACCGGTTTTTCGGCCGCGGGCTCGGAAGCCGCGGGCGCCGGGGCCGCCGAGACCCGCACCGGCGGGGGCGGCCAGGTCAGCTCGCCGTCCTTGACGACGGTCATCGAGCGGATCACGACGTCGTCGAAGTCGACGACCAGCTTGCCGTCCTTCTCCGGCGTCATCAGCTTCAGCAGGTTCACCAGGTTGGTGCCGTACAGCTGCGACGCCTGCGCGGGCAGGCGGCCCGCCAGATCGGTGTAGCCGAGGATCGTGACCCCGTTGGCGGTGACGATCTTCTCCCCCGCCACCGTGCCCTCGACGTTGCCGCCGTTGGCCGCGGCCATGTCCACGATCACCGATCCCGGCTTCATCGAGGCGACCATCTCCGCGGTGATGATCCGCGGCGCCGGCTTCCCGGGGATGAGCGCGGTGGTGACGATGATGTCGACGTCCTCGCACTGCTTGGCGTACAGCTGGGCCTCGCGCGCCTTGTAGTCGTCGCCCATCTCCTTGGCGTATCCGGTGGCCGAGACCTCGGCCTCGGAGTCCTCGATGGACAGGTACTCCCCGCCGAGGCTCTTGACCTGGTCGGCCACCTCCGGCCGCGGATCCGTCGCCCGCACGACCGCGCCCAGCGAGCCCGCCGCGCCGATCGCGGCCAGCCCGGCCACCCCGGCACCGACGACCAGCACCTTGGCCGGGGCCACCTTGCCCGCCGCGGTCACCTGACCGGTGAAGAACCGGCCGAAGGTGTGCGCGGCCTCCACGACCGCCCGGTACCCCGCGATGTTGGCCATCGAAGAAAGCACGTCCAGCGACTGCGCCCGCGAAATCCGCGGCACCGCGTCCATCGCCAGCGCCGTGATCGGCCGCCGCGCCAGGTCCTCCACCAGTTCCGGCTTCAGCGCCGGGGACAGCAGGCTGACCAGCGTCGCGCCCGGTTTCACCGCCGTCAGCTGCTCTTCCGACGGGGCGTTCACCCCGAACACGACGTCCGCGTCGGCGACGGCACCGATCGTGGCGCCCGCCTCGGCGTAGGCCTCGTCGAAGAACCCCGACGCCAGCCCGGCGCCCGGTTCGACGACCACGTCGTACCCCAGCGCCCGGAGCTTGCCCACCGTCGCCGGGGTGGCGGCCACCCGCGTCTCCCCCGGCTGGGCTTCCTTGAGGACTCCGATCACCATTCCGGCTCCTTGCGAGGTCGCTGCGTCGGGCATCGAGGGCCTCCCGTGCCTAAGCGGCTGCTTAGCGCAGCAGGATAGCCGCGCTCCGTGGCGGAAGTCGACGATTTGTCGCTGTTAACCGGATCACGGGCCTGGAGCGGACGCTGTCCAGGCCCGGGCGGCAAGCGCCCGACGGGTGGCGCGTCGGACCGGCGCCGAAGCCCGGCCGGACCCACTCCCGCGTGGACGCCGGGGCGCCGAACCTGGCTGACAACGGCGTTTGGCCGCCGAATACCACCGGAATGGTATGTACCATTGCGCGTTACCGCCCGCCTGACCATTCCACTCGATCGGATGAAACCGGACAGCAGGCCCACGCCGGCGCGCATTGCCGCCGTCAAACGAGTCATTCCCGGCGCCGCTGGTCACCGGAATATTTGTCATCCTGATCAGCATCCATCCACGCGAAAGACTCAGAAACGTCGACTTTTTAGCCTCGGTGACCCACTAGCAGTACGCCTGTGTGTGTCGCTAGTATGCGTGCCTACACCCACCCGGGTGAGAAAACTTGTCGCTCGAAGGGCAGACACGTAGACGTTCCGTTAGCGATTGACAGTCTTTCGAGTTACGCGTGAATATCCCCTAGGCGTATCGCCCAGGATCCGTTGGCGCGGCGGATCTCGCTGAGCGGGCAAGTGACCATTCGATTCGTGCACTTGGTTACCGCGCTATTCCTTCCTGCGTGAAATCATCCATTCAAGGATCGTGATAGATGGAAATCTGCGCTATTCCGAGTCGTCCCCGGCAGCCGGGACGGAATCGGGCGTGGTTCGTGGTCGCGGCGGTCGCCTGCCTGGCGTTCCTGACCGCGGGGTGCGGCAGTGACACCCCCGAGGCGGCCCCGGCCGCGGTGAGCCGGGAGGACCTGACCGCACTGCCCGAGGCCACCACGTTCGGCTCGGTTCCCGAGGCGGTCAAGGATTCCGGCGCGCAGCCGACCGGAAAGGTCATCCACCCCAAGGAAGACCTGATCGTCTACACCAGTGCCGGCGGGAAGGCGATCGCGAAGCTCCCGTCGATCCAGATGGGTTCGCCGACCTGGGTCCCGGTGATCGCCGAACAGGGTTCCTGGGCCGAGGTGCTGCTGCCGACCCGGCCGAACGCGGCCGCGGGCTGGGTGCATGTCGACGCGGGGAAGACGGAGAACGCGCGGAACGACTACGTCGTCAACGTCGCTCGCGACACGTTCTCCCTGGAACTGCTGCAATCCGGCAAGAAACTCGGCCAGTGGACGATCGGCACCGGCAAGCCGGAGTACCCGACCCCGCAGGGGCGGGCGTACATCCTCGCCTCGATCGCGGAAACCGTGAACAAGTACAGCCCGATCGTGCTCCCGTTGAGCTTCCACTCGGACTCGCACCAGACCTTCGGCGGCGGGCCGGGCACGGTCGGCATCCACACCTGGCCGGACGACAGCTTCGTCGGCAAGGCCACCAGCGACGGCTGCATCCGGGTGCCCAAAGACGCGCTCGACGCACTCGTCAAGGTTCCGCTCGGCACGATCGTGAACATCACGTAGCCGCGGCGGTTCCGCTTCACCTCCCCCGAGAAACCGTTATCCTCCACCGTGAAAGGCACCCCATTGTCCAAGAGCAAGACCGTCGCCGGTGGCGTCGGCGCGCTGACCGCCGTCCTCGCGACCGGAACCCTGCTCGCCCCCGCGGCGAGCGCCACCGAGCACGAGGACAACTCCGCCTACGCGATCGCCGCGAGCGGGCTGCTGAAGATCGACCCGCTGCCCTCCGTGCGCGGTTCGGCGGGCTTCGACCAGAAATCGGTCGCCGAGTTCTCGCTGCCGGGCGGGATGTTCACGCTGAACGTGCTCAACGCCCAGGCGGGCAAGGACTTCGCCAAGGCGAGCATCAAGGACGTCAGCGTGAACCCCGGCGTACTGATCCACTCGGACAAGCCGCTGCTGACCGCCTCGGCGATCACCAGTGATTGCAAGGACGGCAAGGCTTCCTCGTCATTGGCGAAGGCGTCGATCGGCGGTACCAAGCTGGACGCGGCCGCCGCCCCGAACACCACGATCAGCGTGCCCGGCCTGGCCTCGGTCACCCTGAACAAGCAGACGAAGAACAAGGACGGCTCGATCACGGTCACCGCGATCGAGATCGGCGTGGACGGCATCCAGAAGCTGAGCCTGGCCTCGGCGACCTGCACGCCCGAGGCTGACGGCGACGGTGGCACCTCGACCACCGCGCCCCCCGAACCGACGAAACCGGCCGACAAGCCCACTTCGCCGAGCAAGCCCTCGGACGACCAGGGCGGCAACGAGGACAAGCCCGCCGGCGACAAGCCCGACGCGAACGGCAAGGCCCCGGCCCCGACCCCGGTCCCGGCCCACCTCGACGTCACCGGCTGACCGGCGCTGACACCCCAGTGGCCTCCGCCCACCCCTGGCGGAGGCCACTGGCGCGGAGAAGACGCGAAGCGCGCAGTTCAGCCGCGAATGGGGCGTCCCATCCACCAATTGCCCGGCGCTTCCGGATCCGCGCTGGACCAGAACTCACCTCGTGCCAGATCTTCAGATAGGCGTCGATGATCTTCCGCTCCGCGGGCGTTCCCGGCTCGTACCCGAGCGACAATGCCGCCCGCTGCCCCATCACCACATGATCGTTTTCGGTGAGCCGGCCATCCCCGTCCACGTCCAAACCGTCGAACCCGCGACCGATCTTGATCGCCAGAAAATCGGAAACCGACATGGAACCCTCCCCGCGCACTTCTCGAAAGCAGGCCCGAAACGACGATAGCCCGCATCAACCACGGCACCCTTCACCCAGATGGGGCGGGTTGGCCGAATCCAGCAGCGGCGGCCCCGGAAACGTCCTTCCCCCACGCGAGTGAAGATGACCGGCCACCGCGACGCAGGTGCCGTTCCCCGCGCGGCGCCGCCTCTGCCATCCGGGTGAGCCTCGCTCGCGGACGCCCGTCCGGCGGTCCTACCCATGGTGTGCACACACCACGGTTTCCCGGCCGCGCCCCCCCACTTGTGAGGGACCGGCCCGGACTTTCCGGACACCCGGCGGCCCGTGCGGACCCGGCGCGCGGACGAGCACCCACGCACGCGCTGTCGGGCAGGATGCCGTGCCATGGGAGATCGCGGAAAACACGAGGCAGCGCCGGCGGACACCGGCCGGGCACACGAGGAGCCGACACCGATCTACCACGCGGTCACCTCGGCGGTGCGCGCCGGTCCGGACGCCACGACAGCGAGGGACGACGGCCCGGCGGACGACCGGGACGGCGAGCACTGACCAGCCCGCGTACCGGTTCCCGCAGGCCGTTAAGCGATTGCTTAGTAGGATGGGAGTGATCGCGGCGGCGGCAAGCGCGCCCGCCGACGTGCCGGCTCTGGAAGGATCCGCGGATGACCATGTCCCTGTCGGCCGAGCTGTGGCCGGACGTGCAACCGGAGACGGCACGGCGGCTGATGCTGGCCGGCGTCGAATCCTTCGCCCAGCGCGGGTACCACGCCACCACCACCCGGGACATCGCGAGCGCCGCCGGGATGAGTCCCGCGGCGCTGTACGTGCACTTCCCGTCGAAGGCGGCGCTGCTGTTCGCGATCAGCCGCAGCGGCCACGAGCAGACGCTGTCGGTCGTGCAGAGCGTCGTCGCCAAGGTCGCCGACCCGGTGGAGCGGATCCGCCGGATCGTGGAGGACTTCGTGGCCTGGCACGCCCGGCGGCACACGGTCGCCCGCGTCGTGCAGTACGAGCTGCACGCGCTGCCGGACGAGGAGTTCGAAGTGGTCGCCGACCTGCGGCGCAAGATCGAGCGCATCGTCCGCGACGTGATCACCGAAGGCGCCGGGGCGGGCGTCTTCACCGTCGGCGACCCGCGCACCGCGGCCAGGGCCGTGCTGTCCCTCGGCGTCGACGTCGCCCGCTGGTACACCGAGCGCTCCCGCAAGACCCCGAAGGCGCTCGGCGAGGAGTACGGGGAGCTCGTCCTCCGCATGCTCGGCACGAAGGTAGCCTGAGTCACATACCAAGCGGTCGCTAACTAGCCACCGCCTTCGGCGCATCGACCCGGCCACGGACGGCGGAGCACACGGCGGCCAGCGCCATGATGCCCATCATGGCGTAGAACGCCGCGCTGAGCCCCTTGGTGAAGGTCGTGGCGAGCTCGCCGTGCAGCCTGGTGGTGCCGACGAAGATGGCGAACGCCAGATCGCGCGGGATGGCGTACGAGGCGACCACGATCGCGGTAGTGAACGAGAAGACCATCCCGATACTGGAGAACGTCCGGAGCACCCCGGAAGCGATCCCCAGCCACTCCGGCGGAGACGCCGTCATCACCGCGGAACTGTTGGCGGGATAGAAGAAACTGCCCCCGATCATGATGACCACGTTGCCGATCGCGGTGAGCCACAGGCTGCTGGTCGTGGTCATCTGGGCGAAGATCACCAGCGCGACGACGGAGATCCCCAGCCCGGCGGTCGCCGGGATCACCGGGCCGAGGCGATCGGCCAGCCGCCCGGCGTACGGCCCCGCCGCCGCGCCGAGTACATACCCCGGCACGAGCAGCAGGGACGCGTCGACCGGGTCGAGACCGCGTGGCCCCTGCAGGTACATGATCACGAGGAAGAGCACGGCGAAGCTGCCGAGTCCCTGGAACAACGCGGCCAGCAGCGAAGGGGCCATGGCGGGAATCCGGAACAGCGACAGATCCAGCGTCGGGTCCTTCTGCCGCAGTTCGATGAACACGAACGCCACCAGGAGTACGACGCCGCCGGCCAGGCACGCGATCATCGTCGCGTCCAGCGGTCCGGTGGCGAGCCCGGTCATCGCCCACAACACCCCGAAAAGGCCCGCCCCCAAGGTGATCCCGCCCAGCGGATCGAATCGGCGGCGCCGCCGTTCGCCCCGGTCCCGCAGCACCCGGAGGGCCAGCACCAGCGCGACGACGCCGATCGGCACGTTGATCCAGAAGATCCAGCGCCACGACACGTAGGTCACGATGACGCCGCCGAGCAGCACGCCGATCACCGAACCGAGCGAGAACCCGACGGCGTTGAACCCGTAGGCGCGGCCGCGTTCGGACGGCGGGTACAGCTCGGCGATGACCGCGCCGCTGTTGGCGGCGATCAGCGCGGCCCCGATCCCTTGGACCACGCGGGAAACGATGACGGTCGGCGCGTCCCACGACAGCGCGCACAGCACCGAGCCGAGCACCAGGATCGCGAACCCGGCCTCGTACATCCGCACCCGGCCGAACATGTCGCCGAGCCTGCCCAGCTGGGTGGCGAGCACCGTGACCACCAGCAGGTAGCTGACGACCACCCAGGTGACCGAGGCCAGCGAAACGCCGAGACCGCTTTGGATCGCGGGCAACGCGAGGACCACGATCGTGCCGTCGACCCCCGCGATGAGCACCCCGACCATCACCACGAGCATGCCGAGACCGCGCCGCGGCACGGTCTCCCCCAGTGTCGTGGTCATTTCTTGAGCGGCGCTTCGACGCTCCACCGGCGGCCGTCCGGATCACGCACGACCATCCGCTGGGTTCCCCAGTGCGTTTCCTCGAACGGGGTGACCACCTCGACGATCGGGTCGGGACGGAACGCGTCGGCGTCCTCGACCCGTAGCACCAGCTGGGCCTCGGGCTCCTGGTCCTCGGGGACCTCGGCGACGACGAAATACGGCCCCTCCTCGTGCCGGAGCGTCCCGGACCCGTGGTCGGTGGCGAACTCGACCTTGTAGCCCAGCGCCTCCAGGAACTTGGCCGTCTTCCCCCAGTTGTGCGTGTGCAGGTAGACGCCTTCGACACCCTTGGTCGTCATGTCCTTCTCCTCTTTCACGAACGGTCTTCGTCTTGCTGCCCATGGGCGGCGAGGTGAGCGCGCAGCGCCTCGGTGACCAGCGCCGAGAGCGACATCTCGTGATCGATCGCGAAGTGCTTCACCTGCCTGATCAGGTCCACGGGCAGATAGACGTTGAACTGCTTCACTTCGGCACCCATGCAAGCATGCTAGCAATCTAGTTTGCTCGCCGCCATCAGGGTGACGCGGTATCCGGTCGGTATCGAGAAAGTGCGCTGAGACGTTGACCACATACCGAGCGGTTGCTTACTTTGCCCGGACCACGAAGTCCCTGCTTCGGACGAAGGGCGCGAACATGACGGACCCCGCCGCCAGCCTGTCGATCAAACAACGCCGCCGGGCCGCGACCGCGGCCTCACTCGCCGCTTCGGTCGAGTGGTACGACTACTTCGTCTTCGGCATCGCCGCCGCGCTCGTGTTCGGGAAGACCTTCTTCCCCGCCGCGAACCCGGCGGCCGGTGTCCTCGCCTCCTTCGCGACCTTCGCGGTCGGCTTCCTCGCCCGGCCGGTCGGCGGGATCATCGCCGGCACGCTGGGCGACCGGCGCGGCCGCAAACCCGTGCTGGTACTGGCCATCGCGGTGATGGGCCTGGCCACGACCGGCATCGGCCTGCTGCCGACCTACGCCTCGATCGGCATCGCGGCCCCGCTGATCCTCGTACTGCTGCGGCTGGTCCAGGGCATCGCGGTCGGCGCGCAGTGGGGCGGCGCGATGCTGCTGGCCACCGAGTACGCGCCGCCCGGCAAGCGCGGGCTCTACGGCAGCCTCGTCCAGCTCGGCGTGCCGATCGGCGTGGTGCTCGCGAACTCCGTCTTCCTCATCGCCTCGCGCGTCGCGCCGCCCGCCGACTTCCTGTCCTGGGCGTGGCGGCTGCCGTTCCTGGTCGGCGTTCTCGTGCTCGTGCTGGCCTGGTACATCCACGCCCGCGTCGAGGAGACCCCGGAATACCGTGCGGCGGAAGCGAAACTGGCCGCGCAGCAGCGCGCGTCCTCGCCACTGCGCGACATCCTGCGCCACCATCTCGGCACCGTGCTGCTCGCCGGTGGCTCCTTCGCCGTCAACACCGCGACGTTCTACATCCTGCTCACCGGCACACTCGACTACGCGACGCGCGACCTCGGCATGTCCCGCACCACCGTGCTCACCGCGACGCTGATCATCAGCACCACCCAGCTGGCCGTGATCCCGTTCGCGGCGGGACTTTCCGACCGGATCGGCCGGATCCGGATCTACGCCTTCGGCGCGGCCGGGCTGCTGCTGTGGGCCGTCCCGATGTTCCTGCTCATCGACACGAAGTCGTTGCTGTGGTTCGTGGTGGCCAGCTTCGTCGGCAGCCTGTTCCTGAGCATCATGTACGGGCCGCAGGCCGCGCTCTTCGCCGAGCTGTTCACGGCGAAGATGCGCTACACCGGCGCGTCGCTCGGCTACCAGATCAGCGCGGTCGCCGGCGGCGGGCTCGCGCCGTTCGTCATGGTGCTGCTGCTCGAATCCACCGGGACGTCGATGTCGGTGTCGGCCTACATCATCGTGCTTTCGGTCATCTCGCTCGCCTCGATCGCGGTCCTCGCCCGCCGCGCCCGCGCCGCCGGGCCCGAAGTCCCGGAGCAGGCCACGGACGAACCGGAGATCCCGTCAGCGGATCGCTCGCGCGAAGCGGTCGGCGACCAGCCGTAGCCGTTCGACGAGTTCGGGCGGGGCCTCCTCCACGACGAAGTCGAAATCCCAGTGGGCCAGGTGGAACGGCACGGGATCCAGTCCCTGCGCCCCGGTCCGCACCCGGCAGCTGCCCTCGTCGATCGCCTCGACGGTCCCCACCGCGGGGCCGACGCGCTCGGCGACCACGGCCGCCGGCGCGGCCACCCGCAGCACGAGCTGATGCGGATAGGGCGCCGAGCTGATCGCCCGCGTCACGTACGCGGCGAGATCCTCGGCGGGTGGTTCACGCGGGGTGAACCGGAACCCCGGCACCGGGACGCCGTCGACGCGGTCGGCCCGGAACGTCCGCCAGCCGTCCCTGCCGACGTCGAACGCCACGAGGTACCAGCGCCGCCCGGTGTGCACCAGCCGCAGCGGTTCCACCTCCCGCTCGGTGACCACGCCGTCGCGGTCGCCGTAGCCGAACCGCAGCCGCTGGTGGTCGCGGCACGCGGCGGCGACGGCCGTCAGCACCTCGGCATCGATCACCGGCCCTCCCCCGCCCAGTGAAACCGTGGCCGCGCGCACCCCGCTCACCCGGTGCCGCAGCCGCGCCGGGAGCACCTGTTCCAGCTTGGCCAGCGCGCGCACCGACGACTCCTCGATCCCGGCCACCGTGCCGTTCGCGGCCGTGCGCAGTCCCACCGCGACCGCCACCGCCTCGTCGTCGTCCAGCAGCAGCGGCGGCAGCGCGGCACCCGCACCCAGCCGGTACCCGCCGGCGACACCGGACGTGGCGTGCACCGGGTAGCCGAGGTTCCGCAGCCGCTCGACGTCCCGGCGGACGGTGCGGACGTCGACGCCGAGCCGGTCCGCCAGCTCCGGGCCCGGCCAGTCCCGCCGCGCCTGCAGGAGGGACAGCAGCCGCAGCAACCGCTCCGAGGTCGTGTACATGCCCGCAGTCTGACAGCACAGCCACGGAGTCCCGTCGAGACACTCACCGCGCGGTTTTAATGTCGCGAACGACGCGTAAGGGACATTGAGTGTCCTCTACGCGTCGTTCAGGACGTAACACGTCACCGGCACCACGGTATTGTTGCCCACCACGATCGGGGAACCGCTCACCGAACTGTCCCCTTTTGTCATGAGCGACTGTTCATACGCACCGTTTTCCCGTGTCGGAAAATCTCTTAATCCCAGTCTGGACCGCGACGGATTTTCTCCCTAGAGTCGGCGCCGTCACGGTGATCGACCCAGGTCACGAGGTATCCGCCTCGTGGAAAGGAGCCTGCCCGCGATGAGGATTTCCCCGGGAAAGACCGGAAGAAAGCGAATGGCGGTGCTGGCCGGCTCCGCCGCCGTTCTCGCCATGACGCTGACCCCTGCCGCCTCCGCCGCGCCCGCGGCGGAACACTGCGTCTACTCGGCCGGTTCGAAGAATCTCAGCTGTTACCGGAGCGTCTCCGAAGCCACCGTCCACGGCAGACAACTGGCGAGCGTTTCCGGTGACGTCATCGGCGCGACGGTGTTCGATCAGCCGAGTTACGGCGGCGCTTCGCTGACCATCACCGTCCCGAAACCGTGCGTCAAGGACGACAAGGTCGACTGGTGGCTCGATCTGCAAGGGTTCTGGCGCAAGCGGATCTCCTCGGTGCAGTCCTGGGCGAACTGCTGGGTTTGGCTCTACCGCGAGGACAACTCCCGCGAGGGCCCGTACACCGGGAACGTCCCGGACGTGGGAAGCCAGATCGACAACCAGGCCGTCACCGTCGGCCTCAGCTGAGACGAGGAGAGAAATGCGCAATACCACCAGAAAAGCGGGAATCCTCGCGGCGAGCCTCGCCGCCGTCGCGGCCACGGCGGCGGCCCCGGGTATCGCGGCGGCGTCCACTCAGGACGAGCCGACCGTCCGGCAGCTGCTCGACCAGTGCAACCAGGGCCGCACCGACGTGTGCGACTTCCACCCGTCCGGTTCCCCGCAGGTGTACCGGGGTCAGTACCAGCTCGCCGGTGGCGCGACGAACTGCTCCGGGAGCAACTCGACGCGGGTCATCCGCTGGGAGTCCTCCCAGAGCACGACGAACAGTATCGGCGTCGAGATCAGCGCCAACGTCAAGATCGGGAAGAGCTTCGAACTCGGCTTCAAGGCGTCGTACGGGCACGAATGGACCTGGTCGAGCACGAAGGCCGACGAGATCCGGCAGGACGTCGGTCCGCGCCAGGCGGTGAACATCTACGCCGCGCCGATGCGCACCAAGGTCCGCGGTACCTACGAACTGCACTTCGGCAGCCCCTACTACGGCCACTACTACTGGTACGTCAACAACGTCGAGATCGACGGACCGGACAGCAACCCGGCGTGGGACACCCGCGCCCAGTCCACGAACGCCAACTGCTGACCCGCGTTCCCTCAGGAGGGGCACGCCCGCCTCGACCGGACGTGCCCCTTGGCGCAGGCCGGCCCCCACCGGCTTGCCAGCGGCTCCCCGGCACCGGAGAGTGGGCACATGCAGGAACTCGACCCCGCGCCACTGCTCGCCGTCGCCCGTGAGGAAGCCCTGCTGGGCAAGTCCGAGGGCGGGGTGCCGATCGGCGCCGCCCTGTTCACCACCGGCGGCGCGCTGCTCGGCCGCGGGCACAACCGGCGTGTCCAGGACGGCGACCCCTCGATGCACGCCGAGACCGCGGCGTTCCGCGCCGCCGGGCGCCGCCCGCACTACCGCGACACGATCATGGTCACGACACTCTCGCCGTGCTGGTACTGCAGCGGACTGGTCCGGCAGTTCGGTATCGGCCACGTCGTCATCGGCGAAGCCACGACGTTCCACGGCGGCCACGACTGGCTCGCCGAAAACGGCGTCGGGATCACCCTGCTCGACGACGCCGAGTGCGTCGCGCTGATGACCGCGTTCATCGCCGAGCACCCGGAACTGTGGTTCGAGGACATCGGCGTCGAAGAATCCATTTCGGACAGTCACTGAGGGGCCGCCATGCCGTCGTCCGTTCCGCTCGTCGACCTCTCCCCCTGGTTCGAGGGCACCCCGTCCGGCCGCGCCGCGGTCGCCGCCGAACTCGACCGCGCGCTGCGGGATTCGGGTTTCCTGCTCGTCACCGGTCATGGCGTCCCCGACGAACTGCGCGCCAGGACTCGGGAACTGGCACGCCGGTTCTTCGCGCTGCCCGAAGACGTCAAACAGCGGTACGCGGTTTCCGTGGGCGGTCGTGGCTGGCTGCCGCCGGGTGCCGAAGCGAACGGCTACGCCGAAGGCACCGAGACCCCGCCGGATCTCAAGGAGTCGTACTCGTCCGGCGCCGACACCGGCGTCGGAAACCCGGCCATCGACGGTTTCTGGTTCCAGCGCAATGTCTGGCCCGCCGAGGTCCCGGAACTCGAGGCCGCCGCGAACGAGTACATGGCACGCATGCGCGCCCTTTCGGACGAACTGCTGACGGCGTTCGCCGTCGCGCTTTCCCTGGAGGTAGACCACTTCACCCGGCACACCGGCCACCCGACGTACACCTTCAACGTCAACTGGTACCCGCCGATGACCCACGTCGGAACGCCGGCGCCGGACCAGTTCCGCATCGGCCCGCACACCGACTTCGGGACCGTGACCGTGCTCGACCGCCAGGCCGGGCTGGGCGGGCTGCAGGTCTGCACGTCCGACGGGCGATGGGAGGACGCGCCGTTCGACCCGGCGGCGTTCACCGTCAACATCGGCGACCTGATGGCCCGCTGGACCGGCGGCCGCTGGCGCTCCACCCGCCACCGCGTCCTCCCGCCCGACGCGAACGCCCCCGACGAGGACCTGGTGTCGCTGATCTTCTTCTACGAGACCGATCACGACGCCCGCATCACCTCACTGGGCCCGCCGATCGGCCACACGGCGTATCCGGACGTCATCGCCGCCGACTACCTCCGCGAAAAGCTCGACGCCATCACCGTCGGCTAAGCGGCCGGACCGGTCTCGGCACACACAGTCCGATTCCGCCCGGACCGCTTCGCGCGGCCCAGCGCTCCCCGCGCCGCCGCGAGGACATCGTCAAGAGTGTCCCCGTCACCGGGAAGCGCGGCCACCCCGATCGACACGGTCGTCCCGGCGAACTGCGGCGCGTCGCCCGCCGACTTGAGCGAAACGGCGGTGGCCGCCACCCGCAGCCGCAACCGTTCCGCGATGGCCAGCGCGTCGAACCGGCCGGTGGCGGGCAGCAGGACCACGAACTCCCCGCCACCCGAACGTCCGACGAGATCGGCCGAACGGACCTCGGCACGCAGGGCGTCGGCGACCGCGCGCAGCACGGCGTCGCCGATCCCACGGCCGTGCCAGTCGTTGAGCTGACCGAAACGGTCGAGGTCCAGCAGCAGCGCGGCCGCGCCGGGACCTCGCCGCAGCCGGGCGGCCTCCGCTTTCGCCGCCTCCCGCCAGGATTCGGCGGTGAGCACCGCGGTGAGCGAGTCGAGCGTGACCTCTCCGCGCCCCCGGGCAGGCGAACCGCGGTGCAGGACCACGACGGCACCGGCGAGCAGCGGCACCAGGAGCGGGGCACCCACCAGCACCACAGCGAGGACGACACCCAGCGCGACCATCGCCGCGTCGAAGGCGTACCCGGACGGCGCCGCGGCGCCGAGCACGCGCACCAGAGCGGCATTGACCAGGAAGAACACCAGGCCCGACGCGAAAATCAGCCCGACGACGCGGGAATCGGCGCCGATCCCGGACAGCGGATCGCCCACGGTGAGACCGAGGAACGCGGACGCGAGCACCGCCGCGCAGACCGTCGCGGCCACACCGAAAACCTGCCGGTGCGGCAGCCGGCGACGCACGCGGAGCCAGCGATACGCGCCCGAGATCACGACCAGCCCGGCGGCGGGCCCTGGCGGCAGGATCAGCACACCGGCGAAGATCCACGGAAGGTCGATGCCGGAGTCAAGGACGTCCACCCGAACCCGCTCGACTGTCCGGCACAGCTCCGCGCAGACCAGTAATCCGGCGAGGAGCACGACGAACGGCAGCAGGACCGGCCGAGACGGCGGGAACCGGACTGCGGCGAGCGCGGTGCCCGCCACGGCCACGACGTCGACGGCGAGGAGATACCAGACCAGCCCGCGGCGCGGCAGCCGCCACAGCGCCCAGTCCGCGGCCCCGGCGATCAGCGGGACCCGGCCGCGACGGCGCCCGTTCCCGGCTGCCATCGCGGATTCCCCCACCATCACGGCAAAGTAGCCGGTCGCCCCGGCTGGTGTCACTCCGCCTTCAGGGGCATCTGTCCTGGTCACACCGCCACGCGCCGCAGCCGGGCGGGCACGTCGAGTACGCGGCTTCCCTCTCATCGGGAGCGTTGACAAGCACATTGGTCTAGTCCACGGTGTGTGAGCACACAGTGACCTCCTGCTGATCCCGCCGCATCAGGCACCGGAGGCGCTCCACCCCAGCACGCCCGTCGAGGTGCGTGAACTCGTTGGAGGGCCTATGAAAACCCTGCGTCGCCTGGCCACCCTCGCGGCTGCCGCCGGTGCGGCGGCCGTCACCGCGGTCGGCCTCGCCCCCGCCGCGAGCGCGGCCCCGGATCCCGTGCTCGCCTCGCCCTACCTCTACCAATGGGGCGGTCAGACGAGCGCCTCCGCGGCCATGTCCGCGACCGGCGTGAAAGCGTTTACTCTCGCGTTCATGCTGTCGGACGGCGGCTGCACCCCCAAATGGGACGGCACCCGCGCGCTGACCGGCTCGGACGCCACGATGATCAACCAGATCCGGTCCGCGGGCGGGGACGTCATCCCCTCCTTCGGCGGCTGGTCCGGCACGAAGCTCGGCGCCAAGTGCAGCTCGGCGAGCGCGCTCGCCGGCGCGTACCAGAAGGTGATCGACGCCTACAAGCTCAAGGCCATCGACCTCGACATCGAGAACACCGACGAGTTCGAGAACGCGGCGGTGCAGGACCGCATCCTCAACGCCGTCAAGCTCACCAAGCAGAAGAATCCCGGGCTGCGCGTGGTGATCACCATCGGCACCGAGACCACCGGCCCGAACACCTGGGGCAAACGGCTCATCAACCAGGCCAAGGCGATCGGCGCGAACGTCGACGTGTGGTCGGTCATGCCCTTCGACTTCTCGAACGGCGGGGACATGGCCGCGCACACGAAGAGCGCGGTCGACGGGTTGAAGAACCAGCTCAAGACGACGTTCGGCTGGAACGACGACGTGGCCTACCGGCACAGTGGACTGTCCTCGATGAACGGCAAGACCGACAACGCGGGAGAAGTCGTCACGGTCGCGAACTTCAAGGCGATCCGGGACTACGCGGCCGGTCACCACCTGGCCCGGTTCACCTTCTGGGCCACCAACCGCGACTGCTCCGGCGGCGGCGAATGCAGCGGGATCTCCCAGGGCAAGTACGACTTCACCAAGATCGTGGCAGGCTACACCGGCTGAGACCCGCCGCGCGGGGCCGTACCTGACGCGTCGCCCGGCATGTCAGGCACGGCCTCGCGCGGCCTCCGGACACGTGTTCTTGGTCACATCTTCCCCGAAGATCGCGAGCCACAATGGACACCGTCCGTGCACGACGGGGTCCGGCGACGACAGACCGCCGGGTCCACTAGCGACAGTTCGTCATTCTGTCCAGATGATGTTCAGGTGAACTTGCCGAGGCGAACGCACGCTGGGGAACCACGTGATCATCACGACGTCCCGGCGCCTGGGGTAGCGCTTCGGAGAATGCACCGTTTAATCTCGTGACGACCTCGAAACCGCGCCACCGGATCACGGCGGCGCGGTCCGGGCCGACAGCACGAATGAGCGGTGAGCGCACTACCATGGCCAGAGCGGGTGTGTCGACAACGGATTTGTCACTCTACGAACACACCGGCGGACAACTTGACCGGCTTTGCCGGGTGGCCGGTTTCGACGGAAAGGACCGGCGGCATCTGGAACTGCTCGAAGGTTTACTCGGACCCGGCGGCGAAAACAGCGTCGCGACGCCACCGGGGTGGAATTCGAACGTAGCCGACGACACTACCCCGATCGAATTCTCCCTCGCTTTCGACGCGACCGGCGAATACGTGGTGAGAGTACTCGGGGAAAACGTCGGGGCCAGAACACCGGGCGAGTTCCTCGGGACCGTCGCGGAACCGTACCGGCTCGACACCCGCAGGCTGGACGCGATCGCCGACCTGTTCCTCCCCCACGAGGAACGGCAGGGCCCGTTCACGATGTGGTACTCGCTGATCTTCCGGCCCGGCCACGAACCCAAGATCAAGGTCTACCTCAATCCGCAGATCAGCGGTCCCACCATGGCTGATTCCCTGGTCAACGAGGGTTTCCGGCGGCTGGGCATCGACGCCGCCTTCGATCCGGTCATCGAGCACGCACTGCCCCGCGGGGAACTGGACAACTTCGCCTTCTTCGCGCTGGACCTCGACGGCGGCCCGCTGTCACGGGTCAAGGTGTACGTCTCGCACGAGGCCGCCGAGTCCGCCGACGTCGAGCGTGCCGCCGAGCTCGTACCCGGCGTCGACCCGTTGCACATCCGCGAATTCTGCGCCGTGCTCGGCGGCGGAAAAGGGCCGTTCGAGGGGCGGCCGCTCATCTCGAGCTATTCCTTCGTCGAGGGAGACGAAGGCCGTCCCAGCAATTACAGTCTCTACCTCCCCATTCGAAGCTACGTCCCCGACGACGAAGTGGCCCGCGCCAGGGTACTGGCCATCATGGCGCAGTACGACCTCGATGGAACGATACTGGACAAAGCCATCGACGCGGTCACGGAAAGGCCACTGAGACACGGCGTTGGTCTGATCGCGCACGTTTCGCTTCGGTTAGGAGATATCGGCGCCGGAATTACCGTATATCTGTCCTCCGAGGCCTATCAGGTCATGCCACCGGGGCGCCGCACCTTGCTCGGCGAACCAAGCTGACAACGTTGACAACCTGCCACCCCGTTCCCGCCAATTAAGACTCCGTCTATTACAGCCTCCGTTTATTAAGGAACTGAATTGCACACCTTCCCGCCCTATCGCGCCCAGGTCGTCGCCGAAATCCCGATCACCACCCGCGCGGAGCGGGAACGCGCGCTCGCCGAGGCCGGCTACAACGCGTTCAACCTGCCGGCGAACATGGTCACCATCGACCTGCTGACCGACTCGGGCACCGGCGCGGTGTCCACCGCCCAGGAGGCCGCCGCGGCCGCCGCGGACCGCTCGTACGCCGGTTCCGATTCCTTCCACCGCTTCCGTACCGCGCTGAGCGAGCTGACGCACTACCCGTACGTCCTGCCCGTCCACCAGGGCCGGGCCGCGGAGCGCGTCCTGTTCTCGAGCGTGCTCGCGGCGGGCAGGATTTCGCTGAGCAACACGCATTTCGACACCACGAGGGCGAACGTCGAGCTGCTGGGCGCCGAGGCGCGGGACCTGCCGTGCGCCGAGTTCGCCGATCTGGACAGCGACGAGCCGTTCAAGGGCAACATCGATCTCGACGCCGTGGAGCGGCTGCTGACCGGTCCGGAGAAACACCGGATCGGCATGGTGCTGATCACCATCACGAACAACGGCGGCGGCGGGCAGCCGGTGTCGATGGCCAACCTCACCGCGGCGAGCAGGCTGTGCCGCGCGCACAACGTGCCGATTTTCCTCGACGCCGCGCGGTTCGCCGAAAACGCCTGGCTGGTGACCCAGCGGGAAAGCGCTTACCAGGGCCGCACGCCCCGCGAGGTCGCCGAAGAGGCGTTCGGCCTCGTCGACGGCTGTGTCGCCAGCCTGAAGAAGGACGGCATCTCCCCCATGGGCGCGTTCATCGGGCTGAACGACGGCGAACTGGCGCAACGCTGCGAAACGAACCTCATCGCCACCGAGGGGTTCCGGACCTACGGCGGTCTCGGCGCACACGACCTCGACCGCGTCGCCAAGGGTGTGCTCGAGGTGCTCGACCCGAACTACCTCGCCGCCCGCGCGGCGGACGCCGCACGGCTGGCCGAGCAGGCCGCCGCCGCGGGCGTGGACATCGTGCGCCCGGCCGGGATCCACGCGCTCTACCTCAACGCCGGGCGGCTGCTGCCGCACATCCCGGCGAACCGGTTCCCCGGGCACTCGCTGGCCTGCGAACTGTATCTGGCGGGCGGGATCCGGTGTGTCGAACTGGGTTCGCTCTACCTTGGCACCCTGGACGACGACAACGAACTCGTGACGCCCGCGCCGTTCGAACTCGTCCGCGTCGCCCTCCCACGCCGGGTCTACACGCAGGCCCACTACGACTACGTCGCCGACGTACTCGCCGACATCGCCAAAAACCCGGAACAAGTCCCCGGCTACCGCATCGTCGAGGCCCCGAAGATCCTGCGCCACTTCAACCTCCGCATGGCCCCCGCCTGACCCCACCAGCGAACTCACGTACCCGGATGGTCGGATGGCGTCCCCAGGGAGTCGGTTCGTGAACCGACTCCCTGGGGACGTGAACCGACCTTCCCAGTACGCGAGCCGACGTTCTAGGCGCGTACCGGGGCGGCGGCCATGGCGTGTTTCACCAGGCGGATCAGCACGATCTTGCTGGAATCGCGGTCGCGCGCGTCGCACATCACGATCGGCACCCGGTCCGGGATGACGAGGGCCTCGCGGACCTCGTCGGCGGTGTAGCGGGGCGCGCCGTCGAAGCAGTTCACCGCGACGATGAAGGGAATCTTGCGGCGTTCGAAGAAGTCGATGGCGGCGAAGCTGGATTCCAGCCGCCGGGTGTCCACGAGCACGATGGTCCCGATCGCGCCGCGCGCCAGGTCGTCCCACATGAACCAGAAGCGTTCCTGGCCCGGGGTGCCGAACAGGTACAGCACGTGCCGCGTCGAGATGGTGATCCGGCCGAAGTCGAGCGCGACGGTGGTGGTCTTCTTGCGGTCCAATCCGGACAGATCGTCGACGCCGTCGCTGGCTTCGGTCAGTACCTCCTCTGTGGACAGTGGCGGGATCTCGCTGACCGAACCGACCAGCGTCGTTTTCCCCGCCCCGAACCCACCGGCCACGATGATCTTGACCGGCACGGGGATCATGTCCATCCCCTTGCCCTCAGAGCTTGATGAGGCCATCGAGCACCGCCTGAAGAGTCTCGTGGTCCGGCGCGTGCAACGGCTGCCGCGACGGGGAACGGGTGAGGACGAGGCCGCGTTCGATCAGGTCACCGCACAGCACCCGGACGACGCCGAGCGGCAGCTTCACGAACACCGCGATTTCCGCGACCGACAACGGTTCGCGGCACAACCGCACGATCGCGGTGTGCTCGGGCCCCAGCCCCACCGGCTCCTGCGCGGACTTCAGCGTCATCACCTGGGTGGACAGGTCGAGCCACGCCTGCTCGGACGGCGTCCGGCCGCTGGTGATGGTGTAGGGCCGTACCAGCGGCCCGGCGGCCTCGTCGTACCAGCTGATCTCGCCGCTCATGCGATCGCCTCGCTCCGCGAGACAGTGTTCAATCCCTTTTGGCGCATGACATCCATGGTTCGCTCGCAAGCGTCGCTCACGCGATCGCCTCGCTCCGCGAGACAGTGTTGAATCCCTTTTGGCGCATGACATCCATGGTTCGCTCGCAAGCGTCGCTCACGTGGCCTCCCGCAGCACCGTAGCGGCCTCGCGCGGGCCGATGGTCAGATAGTCGCCGACCCGTTTCACCAGGCGGCTCATCTCGTAGGCGATCATCTCGACGTCGGTGTTCTCCCCGGCGAGCACGGCGAGGCAGGCGCCCTGCCCGGCGGCGGAGACGAAGAAGTACCCGCGCTCCATCTCGATCATGTTCTGCAGCACCTGCCCGCGGTTGAACTGCCTGCTCACCCCCTTCGCGAGGCTCTGCAGGCTCGACGCGATCGCCGAGAGCTGGTCCGAGTCGTCCTTGCTCATCCCCGCCGACTTGCCCATCAGCAGCCCGTCGGCGGACAGCACGATGGCGTTCTGCACGCCGACGACACGGCTGACGACGTCGTCGAGAAGCCAGTTGAGATCGGGTTTGGAGTTCCCGTACTCGTTCATGCGAACAGACCTTGACTTTCCTCTGTGGACGTTCCTTTGTGGACTTTCCGGGGTGCCCGCGGCGCTAGGCTTCGTCGGTCTCGGCGCGCCCCCTGCGAGTTCCCTTGTGGAAGGCGGTCAACGTGCGCGCGGTCGCCTCGCTGGCGCCACCCCCGTCGAACAAGCCGCCCTCGTCGGGATCGTCCTGGAGCTGGGCGACGAGATTCTGCTGCGGTTCGCGCCGGGGCAGCCGGGGCCGATCGTCGGCGGATTCCGCGCTCGCGGCGTCCGGTGCGGCGTCGCTCGCTTCGGCAACGGAAGCATCGGGCGGGGTCAGCGCGTGTGCCGGGTAAGGCCGTGGCTTCGTCTCCCGCACCACCGGGATCTGGCCGGTGAACGAATGGGATTCGCGCTCCCGCTTCCGTGGGGTGGGACTCGGGGCGCCCACCGGCTCGACGACCACGGTGTCCTCCTGCGTCGATCCGTTCCCCGGCTCCGCTCCGTCCGGTTCCTCCGGTTGTTCCCCGGCAAGGTGCCGGGTGGGGACCAGGACCGTGGCACGGGTGCCGCCGTAGCGCGAGATGTCGAACGTGACGGTGATCCCGAGCCGGGATGCCAGGCGTGCCACCACGAACAACCCGAGGCTGGAGTCCGCGCGCAGGGCCATCGCGTCGAATTCGGGGGCCTCGGCCATCATCGCGTTGGCCCACTCGCGGATGCCTTCCTTCATGCCGAGCCCCTGATCGGAGACGTCGACCACTACGCCGCGGGCGACCTCCCGGCTGGTCACCTCGACCGGGGATCCGGGCGGCGAGAACGACGTGGCGTTGTCGACCAGCTCGGCGATCAGGTGAATGGTGTCGGCGACGGCCGACCCGACGATCGCGACGTCCGCGACCTGGTCGACCTGGACCCGGGAGTACTGCTCGGTTTCCGACACCGCGGCGCGCAGCACCTCCATCAGGGACACCGGTTTGCGCCAGCGGCGGCCGGGCTGCTTGCCGCCGAGGATGATCAGGTTCTCGGTGGTGCGGCGCGCACGGGCGGCGAGGTGGTCGAGCTGGAACAGCGAGGCCAGCTGGGTCGAGTTCTCCTCCCTGCTCTCCATCTCGTCGAGGATCTGCAGCTGCCGGTGGACCAGGACCTGGTTGCGGTGCGCGATACCGAGGAACACGTTGTGCACACCGCTGCGAGCCTTCGCCTCGCTCGCCGCCGCGTTGACGGCGGTCAGCTGGGCGACGTTGAACGCCTCGGCCACCTGGCCGATCTCGTCGCGGCCGTGGTCGAGCCGGGGCAGTTCCTCCGACAGATCGACGGGTTCGCCGTTCTTGAGCCGGTCCACGATGCCGGGCAGGCGGTTGCGGGCGAGGTCGAGCGAGTCGGCGCGCAGGCGTTCGAGACGCGTCATCAGCGCGCGGTCGACGAGCGAGCGGGACACCCGCACCGCGACGATGATCGCCGCGAGCGAGGCGAGCAGCGCGATCACACTGCCGATGATCGCGTTGCGCAGCTGGGCGTTCCCGTCGTCGATCGCGGCGGCGGAGACCTTGTCGGCCTGCCCGATGGTCAGATCGGTGAGGGCGCGGGAAACCTGGGTGGTCGCACTGTCCCAATCGGACTCGGTGACCGGCACGGTGTTCTGCTCGCCGCGTGCCCACGGGCCGTGTTTGACCAGGAGGTTTTCGCTGTTCTCCAACCGTTTCCAGGCGTCGCTCGCCACCAGCGCCTGGTAGCGGTCGCGCATTTCCGGTTCGAGGAACGGCGCGATCTGGCTCAGCTGGGTGCGGTAGAAGCCGGACAGCTGGGTGAACTGGAGGAAGTCGTCGGGGGCGAACGTGCCCGCCGTGAAAGCCGAGGACACCAGCGACGTCTCGCGCGACATCAGGTCGCCGGCGCGGAAGACCGAGGTCGCGGAGATCGCGCCCTGCACCGCCGTGGCGTCGGGCACGACGCGCGCCTGGGTGTCGAACAGGTTCGCCGCGGTGTCCAGCACGCCGTTGTAGTAGCCGTTGACCTGAGCGCGGTCGATGCTGCGGAAGCCGACCTGCGAGCGCAGCACCGGCAGCTGCTCGAACTGGCGCTTCAGCGCGGTGACCTTGGTGGCGATCTCGTCGGGCGCGGTGGAAATCGCCGAGTCCAGCGCCGCGCGCAACCCGTCCAGCTTCTCGTCGGTGCTCTTCTGCTGTGCCTGCAACCGCGACTGGCCGCCGGCGGGATTGTCCAGGTAGCGCAGGGCGGCCTGGCGTTCCTGTTGCAGCGACGACAGCGCGGTGACCGCGGGGATCGACACCTCGCGCACGGACACCGCGACCAGCCGCACATACAGGCCGTTGATGAAGAAGTACGACGAGACCGCGGTCCACAGCACCAGCAGCGTCACACTGGGGATGAGAACAGTGCGCGTAAGCCTCTTGCGGATCGACTTGTCGTATGCCTTGCCGGACTCATCTTTACTCTGCACGAGGGCTCACGAACTCCTGAGTCGCGGTAGGCGAAAAGTCGGGACACAGCCGGGAATCCGGGTACGACGGCGGATGGGGGCTGCCGCGCTCACGACTTCTCGCCTCACCCTTCGCCTTGCCACGGAACGGATCGGGGCCCGTTTTTTATCATGATCCACGAGGCCGTGGTGGTCCGGTTCCGGCCCTGGGCCTGCGGGGGAAGGGGCGTTGACAGTTCTTGTCCGCCCGCCGTCCGCGTTTGTCGTGGTACCGGAGCTGAACAGAAAAGATCTCCCGCGATCGCTGGGCCGAACGAGTGAGGGCGAGATCACTGCTCCGCCATCCGGCGGGTCGCGCCGCGGTCAGGACGGCGGCCCCGGCTCCGCCGGGAAGAAGATCGGCGCGAGCAGGTGCCGGGTCCGTCCCGTTCGCGGCCGGTTGCCGACCCGCGCCGCGATGGCCGCGCGGACCTCCGCGGTCAGGCTCGCGCGTTCCTCCTCGTCGAGCCAGAGCGAGAACTGCTTGTACGAGACGCCGTCGGTGAACGGGTCGGCACCGTCGCGGGCGAGATAGACGTCGAACTCGGCGAGCAGCGACGCGACGACCGCGGCGAGCCCGCGCCGGTGCTCGTCGGCGGTCATCCGGGCGGCCTCCTCGGCGGGGATGACCGCGTGGCCGCGCCGGAGCCGGTAACTGCGCTCGACGGCGCCGCGGATCCGTTGCTCGCCTGCCACTTCGACCAGGCCGCCGTCGGCGAGCAGCGCAAGCTGCCGGTAGACGGTCGCCCTGGACACGTCGGGGAGCCGGTCGCAGAGTTGCGCGGTGGTGAAGACCCGCTCGTCGGCGACGGCCTGCACGATGCGCAGCCGGACCGGGTGCAGGAGCAGCGTCATGGTGTCCACGCGGCAATGATCTCATAACTGATATCATTCTCACCATCGAGATCAATGAGGGAGGGACCCGATGTCGCCACAGCACCCGCCCATCGGCCGGTACTACCGCGTGCACGGCAGGCAGCTGATGCTCGACCGGGCGGGGGAAGGCGCGCCGAGCGTGGTGTTCCTGCCCGGCGCCGGGCTCACCGGCCTGGACTACTGGAACCTGCACCGGCGCCTCGCCGGGCACACGACGTCGGTGCTCTACGACCGCGGCGGCACCGGCTGGAGCGAGGCGGCGAACTGGCCGCGCACCGCGGCCCAGGTCGTCGACGAACTGGTCGAACTCCTGGGCACAGCGGAAATCCCGGTGCCGTACGTGCTGGTGGGCCACTCCCTCGGCGGTGCGTACGCCCGCCGGTTCGCGCAACGTCACCCGGAGCTCGTCGCCGGGCTGGTGCTGCTCGAGCCCCTGCACGAGGACTGGGACCGGGTCATGCCGGAGCCGCTGCGCCTGTCCACCCAGGCTCCGGCGAGCGAGTCCATGCCGGAGTTCACCGACGAACTGGTCGAGCACTTCCGCGGCATCTTCGCCAGGGCCTTCGCGGAATGGCCGGACGAACTCCGCGAGCAGGCGGTCACCCGGCATCTCGACCCCGCCCTGCTGCTGCGCGGCATGGAGGAGAATCGGACCGCCCTCGCCGTCACCGGGGAACTGCGCGACGGCGGGCCGGTTCCCGACGTTCCGCTCGCCGTCGTCACCGCGCTCGGCATCGACCCCGGCCAGGCGCTGTTCCTGTCGGAGGAGGACCTCGCCGCGCAGAATGACGCGAAGCTGCGTCTCTACGGCGAAGTGGCGGCGCCCGGCGGCAAGCACGTGGTCCTGGACAGCGGCGGGCACAGCTCGCTGCACACCGACCGGCCGGACGACGTCACGCGGGCGATCCTCGACGTCCTCGCCGCCGCCGGGGAGCGCCCGTGACGGGTCGGCTCAGGCCGCGACCTTGACCGCGATCGCGGCCTGGCCCGCCTCGGTCAGCGTGGCGGGCACCCAGCCGGTGGCGGTCTCGGTGGCGGGACGGATGTACCCGGCGTGGGCCAGCGCGTGCGCGGTCATCTGATCGCAGCAGGCGAAACCGTCGATGAACAGGTCCGGTTCACAGCTGCACGACATCGTCGCCCGTCCGGCTGCCACCGCCTTCAACATCGCGATCGCGCGGTGGGTGAGCTCGACTGTTTCCCCAGATCCGGACACCGGACTGACCTTCCTCGTGTGGCACTTACCCTGAGTTATCGCTCATTGGGCCATTGGTGTTAGCCAGTTTTTCAGACGTTTCCGGGACAGGTCCGGTTCCTGCCAGCTTCTCCTCCAGGGTGTGCGCCCATTCGCGGGCGACGCGGCGGCGCCTGCGGGTGTCGTCGGTCAGCAGGTTCGCCAGGCCGAGGCCACGCCCGAGATCGAGAGTGGCCTGGACCAGTTCGCGGACGCCGGGCCGCGACTCGTCGACGCCGAGGAGTTCGACGGTCACCCGGTGCGCTTCCCGCCCGACCCTGGCCTCCAGCGGCACCAGGGTCGCGCGCAGCGACGCGTCGGTGGAGGCCACCACCCACAGCTGGAGCGCGGCGCGGAACATCGTTCCGGTGTAAATGTTCAGCACCATGTCGACGACGTGCTGGAACCGCGATGCCCCTTCGGGCACGTCGGCGGCCTGCGCGCGCAGCTCGTCGATCTGGGCCTCGCCCAGCATCTCCACCGCGGCGGCGACCAGGTCCTCCCGGGTGCGGAAATGGTGCTGCGCCGCACCTCGGGAGACCCCGGCCCGTTCGGCGATCACGCCGACGGTGACGCCGTTCCAGCCCCGCTCGGCCAGGCAGTCGACGGCGGCCTCGACGAGCCGCCGCCGCGTCGTCCGGCTGCGTTCCTGCTGGGGTTCGCGCGGGGTTTCGCGCTGGGGTTCCCGCAGCATCAGGACGGCTCGACCCAGAAGTCGAGCTGCAGATCCTCCTCGGAGCCCCCGATGCGGTACTTCGCGAAGTCGGTGACGCCCTCGGCGGCCAGCACCTCGTCGTCGATGAAGAAGTTCCCGGTGACCTCGCGGCTCGGTTTGGTCAGGACCACGTGCGCGGCGTCGGCCATGATCTCCGGCGTGCGGCTGCGCGAGGCCAGCTCGGCACCGACGACGTTGCGGATCGCGGCGGTGTCGATCGTGGTCCTCGGCCACAGCGAGTTGGCCGCGATGCCGTCCTTTTTCAGTTCCGCGGCCAGGCCGACGGTCACCAGGCTCATCGAGTACTTCGCGATGCTGTAGGCCAGATGCCCGGCGGTGAACCACTTCTCGTCGAGGCTGATCGGCGGCGACAGCGTGAGCACGTGCGGGTTCGCCGCGGCGCGCAGGTGCGGGATGGCGAGCTTCGAGAGCAGGAACGTGCCGCGGGCGTTGATGTCCTGCATGAGGTCGTAGCGCTTCATGCTGACGGCCTCGGTCGGGGTCAGGTCGATCGCGCTCGCGTTGTTCACCACGATGTCGATCCCGCCGAACTGCTCGACGGTCTTCGCGACGGCCGCGGCGACGCCCTCGTCGTCGCGGACGTCGCCGACGATGGGCAGCGCGTGCCCGCCCGCCTCCTCGATCGCCTTGGCCGCGGTGTGGATCGTGCCGGGCAGTTTCGGGTGCGGTTCGGCGGTTTTCGCCAGCAGCGCGACGTTCGCGCCGTCGCGGGCCGCGCGCAGCGCGATGGCCTCGCCGATGCCCCGGCTGCCGCCGGACATGATGATGGTCTTACCGTCCAAAGTAGACAAAGCGGCTCCTAGTACGACTTGGGAAGGCCGAGGCTGTGCTGGCCGACGAAGTTGAGCACCATCTCCCGGCTCACCGGCGCGATCCGCCCCAGCCGCACCGACGTCAGCAGCGTGCCGAGGCCGTACTCGGTGGCGAGGCCGTTGCCGCCGTGGGTCTGCACGGCCTGGTCCACGGCGTGGATCGCGGCTTCGGCGGCGGCGTACTTCGCCATGTTCGCCGACTCCCCCGCGCCGAAGTCGTCACCGGAGTCGTACAGCGTCGCGGCCTTCTGCGTCATCAGCTTCGCCAGTTCCAGCTCGACCTTGATCTCCGCGAGCGGATGCGCGAGCCCCTGGTGCGAGCCGATCGGGACGCCCCAGACCTGTCGCTGGTTGGCGTAGCCCACGGCCTTGTCGAGCGCGTAGCGGGTGATGCCGAGGGAGAACGACGCGCCCATGATGCGTTCCGGATTGAGCCCGGCGAACAGCTGCGCGATCGCCGCGTCCTCCTCGCCGACCAGCGCCTCGGCGGGCAGGTGGACGTCGTCGAGGAACAGCGAGAACTGGTTCTCCGGCGCCACGATGTCCATCGGGATCTTCGTGTACTCGAAGCCGGGCGCGTCCGTGGGGAGGATGAACAGCGCGGGCTTGAGCTTGCCGGTCTTGGCGTCCTCGGTGCGTCCGACGATGAGGACCGCGTCGGCCTCGTCGACACCGGAGATGAAGACCTTGCGGCCGCTGAGGATCCAGCCGTCGCCGTCGCGCTTGGCGGTGGTGGTGATCCGGTGCGAGTTGGACCCGGCGTCCGGTTCGGTGATCGCGAAGACCATCCGCCTGCTGCCGTCGGCGATGCCGGGCAGCCACGTCTTCTTCTGGTCCTCGGTGCCGAACCGGGAGATCACCGTGCCGCAGATGGCCGGGGACACCACCATGAGCAGCAGCGGGCAGCCCGCCGCGGCCAGTTCCTCCAGCACCGCCGCGAGATCGGCGATGCCGGCACCCCCGCCGCCGTACTCCTCGGGCAGGTTGACGCCCAGGTAGCCGAGCTGCCCGGCCTCGTGCCACAGCTCGTCGGTCTTGGCGCCGGCGCGAGCCTGCTTCATGTAGTACTCGCCGCCGTACTTCTTCCCCAGCTCCGCCACCGCCTTGCGGAGCTCGGTCCGCTCCTCGGGTTCGGTGAAGTTCATCGTCATGCCCCGTCTCCCACCGCTTCGTCTCCCACCACTGCCAGAACCGTGCCCACTTCGACCTGCTGCCCGACCGTCACCGGAAGTGCGGTCACCACCCCGTCGGCGGGGGCGGTGATCCGGTGTTCCATCTTCATCGCTTCCAGCCACAGCACCGGATCCCCCGCCGCCACGGTGTCGCCGACCCGAGCGCCCAGCCGCACCACCGTGCCCGGCATGGGCGCGACGAGCGATCCCGCCGCCAGCGCGGCGTCCGGGTCGGCGAAGCGCGGCACGACGCTCAGCGCGATGGGCCCCAGCACAGAGTCCACATAGGACTTATCGCCGTAGCGTGCGACGTCGAAGGTGCGCCGGACACCCGCGACGTCGAGGACGACACGTTCCGGCTCGGCACTGACGAGCGTGACGTCGTCGTAGCCCTCGGCACGCAGGCCGTCCCTCGTCAGCGTGTAGACGACCTCGTACTCGTTGTCCCCGGCGGAGAATCGCTTACGCTGGCCCGCGGAGCGGACGTTGCGCCAGCCGCTGGGCAGCCTGCTCCACATCGTCGCGGCGGCCCGGTTACCCGCCGCGTCCGCCAGTGCCGCCGCGAGTGCCGAGAGCCGTTCCGTGTCCACTGTGGCCAGTGACTTCGCGAGGACGTCGAGCCCGTGCCGATCGAAGAACGCCGTGTCGGTTTCCCCGGCGAGGAAGGCGTCGTGCCGCAGGATGTTCACCAGCAGCTCGCGGTTGGTGACGACGCCGTGGATCTTCGCGCCGGCCAGTGCCTTCGCCAGCCGCCGGGCCGCCGAGGCGCGGTCCGGCGCCCAGACGATCACCTTGGCGAGCATCGGGTCGTAGTGCACGCCGACGACGGACCCGCTCACGAAACCGGAGTCGAGCCGCAGCCCGGGACCGTGCTCGAATTCACGGTCCACATCGGACAGATCGAAGCGGTGCAGTGTTCCGCTCTGCGGCTGCCAGCCTTCGGCGGGGTCTTCGGCGTAGAGCCGGACCTCGATGGCGTGCCCGGTGGTCGGCGGCGGGTCGGCGGGCAGCCGGGCGCCTTCGGCGACGCGCAGCTGCAACGCGACGAGATCGGTGCCGGTGACGCATTCGGTCACCGGGTGCTCGACCTGCAGCCGGGTGTTCATCTCCAGGAAGTAGAACCGGCCGTCCGGCCCGGCGAGGAATTCGACCGTCCCGGCGCCGACGTAGTCGATCGCCTTGGCCGCCTTGCGGGCCGCCTCGAACAGCTCCTCGCGCATCGCGGCGTCCACGAGCGGGGACGGCGCCTCCTCGACGACCTTCTGGTGCCGCCGCTGGATCGAGCATTCCCGCTCCCCCAGCGCCCATACCGTGCCGTGCGTGTCGGCCAGTACCTGGACCTCGATGTGCCGCCCGGTCTCCAGGTACCGCTCACAGAACACGGTCGGATCGCCGAAGGCCGAACCGGCCTCGGCACGGGCGCTCTCGACGGCTTCCGCGAGCTCGTCCAGCTTCCGGACCACACGCATGCCGCGTCCGCCGCCACCGGCGGACGCCTTGACCAGCAAGGGAAGATCGGCCTCGGTGACCTCGCCAGGGTCCAGTTCGGACAGTACGGGAACCCCGGCGGCCGCCATCAGCCGCTTGGACTCCACTTTGGAGCCCATCGTCGCGATGGCTTCCGGTGGCGGCCCGACCCAGGTCAGCCCCGCGTCGAGGACGGCACGGGCGAACGCGGCGTTCTCGGACAGGAACCCGTACCCAGGGTGGATCGCGTCCGCGCCGCTGCCGGCGGCGGCCTTGACGAGCAGATCGGCACGCAGGTACGTCTCGGAAGGGGCATTGCCCGGCAGGCGGACGGCGACGTCGGCCTCGGTCGCGTGCGGTGTCCCGGCGTCGGCGTCGGAGAACACCGCGACGGTGCCGATCCCGGAGTCGCGGCAGGTCCGGAACACGCGGCGGGCGATTTCGCCGCGGTTGGCGACCAGCAGGTTCTGAATCACTTCGAACGCCGCCCTTACATCCGGAAGACGCCGAAGCCCTCGGCGCCCTTCACTGGTCCATTGTGGATGGTGGAAAGCCCGAGCCCGAGCACGGTCCGGGTGTCCCGCGGGTCGATGATGCCGTCGTCGTAGAGCATGCCGGACAGGAACATCGGCATCGACTCGGCTTCGATCTGTCCCTCGACCATCGCGCGCATGGCCTTGTCGTTCTCCTCGTTGTACTCCTGGCCCCGGCTCTCGGTGGCCGCGCGGGCCACAATGGACAGCACACCGGCCAGCTGCGCCCCGCCCATCACCGCGGACTTCGCGCTCGGCCACGCGAAGAGGAACCGCGGATCGTAGGCCCTGCCGCACATCCCGTAGTGCCCGGCGCCGTAGGACGCTCCCATGAGGACGGACAGATGCGGCACCTTCGAGTTCGACACCGCGTTGATCATCATCGCGCCGTGCTTGATGATGCCGCCCTGCTCGTACTCCTTGCCGACCATGTAGCCGGTCGTGTTGTGCAGGAACACCAGCGGGGTGTCGATCTGGTTGGCCAGCTGGATGAACTGCGCGGCCTTCTGCGACTCCTCGCTGAACAGCACGCCCTGGGCGTTGGCAAGGATGCCGACCGGGTACCCGTGGATGCTCGCCCAGCCGGTGACCAGGCTGGAGCCGTACAGCGGCTTGAACTCGTCGAAGTCCGAACCGTCGACGACGCGGGCGATCACCTCGCGCGGGTCGAACGGGCTCTTGAGATCCGGCGGCACGATGCCGAGCAGGTCTTCGGTGTCGTACAGCGGCTCGGCGTAGTCCGGCTTCGGCGTCGGTCCCTGCTTGGTCCAGTTGAGCCGCTTGACGATGTTCCGGCCGAGGCGGATGGCGTCCTCCTCGTCGGCGGCAAGGTAGTCGGCGAGCCCGGACGTCCGGGCGTGCATCTCGGCGCCGCCCAGCGACTCGTCGTCGGATTCCTCACCGGTGGCCATCTTGACCAGCGGTGGCCCGCCGAGGAACACCTTCGCGCGTTCCTTGACCATCACGACGTAGTCGGACATGCCCGGCAGGTACGCGCCGCCCGCGGTGGAGTTGCCGAACACCAGCGCGATCGTCGGGCAGCCCGCGGCCGAGGCCCGCGTGATGTCGCGGAAGATCCGCCCGCCGGGGATGAAGATCTCCTTCTGCGTGGGCAGATCCGCGCCACCGGATTCGACGAGGTTGATCGTCGGCAGGCGGTTCTGCGCGGCGATGTCCGCGGCGCGGTAGCTCTTCTTGGCCGTCCATGGGTTGCTGGCGCCGCCCTTCACTGTCGGATCGCTCGCCGAGATCATGCACTCGACGCCCTCCACGACCCCGATGCCGGTGACGAGGCTCGCGCCGACCCGGTAGTCCGAGCCCCACGCCGCGAGCGGCGACAGTTCGAGGAACGGCGAATCCGCGTCGAGCAGCAGCTCGATCCGTTCCCGGGCCAGGAGCTTGCCACGTTTGCGGTGCCGCTCGACGTACTTCTCGCCGCCGCCCGCCACCGCCTTCGCCTGCTCGGCGTCGATCTCGGCGAGCTTCTCCAGCATCGATTCGCGGTTCGCCGCGAACTCGCCGGACCGGATGTCCGCTGAGGACCGCAGTGTCGTCATGAGGTGTATCCCAATCGCTTCGCGGCGAGGCCGGTGAGGATTTCCGTGGTGCCGCCGCCGATACCGAGGATGCGGACGTCGCGGTAGTGTCGTTCCACTTCGGACTCCCGCATGTAGCCGAGCCCACCGTGAAGTTGGACGGCCTCGTTCACCACGTGCTCCGCCGCCTCGACCGCGGTGTTCTTGGCGAAGCAGGCTTCGGCGATGACCTCCTCGCCTGAGACGTGGCGGACGGCGATCTGGCGGGTGTAGGTCCTGGCGACGTCGATCTTCCGTGCCATCTCGGTGAGCTTGTGCTGCACGAGCTGCCGGGAGATCAGCGGCCGCCCGAAGGTCTCCCGCAGCCGGCACCAGTCCAGCGTCAGATCGAGCGCCCGCTGCGCGTGCGCGTAAGCCTGCACCGCCAGCGAGAGCCGTTCGACGACGAACTGGGTGGCCACCTGGGCGAATCCGCTGTTCTCCGCGCCGATCCGGTTCTCCACCGGGACCCGTACGTCCACATAGGACAGTTCGGCGGTGTCGGAACAGAGCCAGCCCATCTTGTCGAGCTTGCGCGACACGGTGAACCCGGGTGTCCCGCGTTCGACCACGATGAGCGAAAGCCCGTGCGCGCCTTCGCCGCCGGTGCGCACGACGGTGGTCACGAAGTCGGCGCGGCAGCCCGAGGTGATGAACGTCTTGGCACCGTTGATGACGTACTCGTCGCCCTCCCGTACCGCGCTGGTGCGGATGCCCGCGACGTCGGAACCGCCGTCCGGCTCGGTCACCGCGAGCGAGCCGATCTTCTCGCCCGCCAGTGTCGGCCGGACCCAGCGTTCGATCTGCACCGGGTCCCCGGCCTCGGCGATGTGCGGGACCGCGATACCGCAGGTGAACAGCGAGGCGAACAGCCCGCCGGATCCGCCGGCGTAGTGCATTTCCTCGGCAACGACCACCGAGTCGAGATAGTTGCCGTCACCACCGCCCACCGGCTCCGGGAAGGAGACGCCGAGCAGGCCGAGGTCCCCGGCCTTCTTGTGCAGCTCACGCGGGAGTTCGCCGTCGCGCTCCCAGTCGTCGAGGTGCGGCAGGACCTCGCGCTCGGCGAACGTGCGCACGGTCTTGCGCAGCTCGTCGCGCTCGGGTGTCCGGAAAGGATCGAGAGTCACAGCAGCGCCTCCGGAATGTCGATCTCCCGTGACCGCAGCCATTCGCCGAACGCCTTGGCCTGCGGGTCGAACCGTGCCTGCGACGCGACGCCCTCGCCGAGGATGCCTTCGACGACGAAGTTGATCGCCCACAGGTTCGGCAGCAGATGCCGGGTCACCGGCAGGTCCGCGGTTTCGGGCAGCAGCAGGCGGAACTCCTGCACGGTGAGGCGATGAGCCAACCACCGCCAGGCCTCTTCGGACCGTACCCAGACACCGAGGTTGGCGTTGCCGCCCTTGTCGCCGCTGCGCGCGCCGATCACGCGGCCCAGCGGGACTCGGCGCACCGGCCCGTCCGGTAGCCGCTCCGGTAGCTCCGGTTCCTCCACTTCGGACAGTACGAGCGTGTCGGCGGCGGGGGCGATGTCCACCCGCGACCCATCCGGGAGGACCGCGACGTGCGGGACTTCCTTGGCGTCCACATAGGACGCGGTGTACAGCCCGTACGGCGAGGCATCCGAAGGCGGTGCGGTGACGTGGAACCCGGGGTAACTGGCCAGTGCCAGCTCGATCGCGGCGCCGCTGAAGGCCCGTCCCGCCACCTTCGAGTCGGCGTCCTTGACCGCGACGTGCAGCAGCGCGCTCGCCCGCTGTTCGGTGTCGGCGTCCGGGTGCTCGGTGCGCGCGAGTGTCCACTTGACCTCGGCGGGTCGCTGCTTGAGAGCGCCTTCGAGTTGTTCCTTGACCAGCGCGGCTTTTTCCTCGATGTCCAGTCCGGTGAGGACGAATGTGGTCTCGTTGCGGAAGCCGCCGAGGCTGTTGAGACACACCTTGAGCGTCGGGGGCGGCGCCTCGCCGCGTGCCCCGCTGATCCGCACCCGGTCCGGCCCGTCCTCGGTGAGGCTGACCGTGTCGAAGCGGGTGGTGACGTCCGGCCCGGCGTAGCGGGCGCCGGCGATCTCGTACAGCAGCTGCGCGGTGACCGTCCCGGCGTTCACGACGCCGCCGGTGCCGGGATGTTTGGTGATGACGCTGGAACCGTCGGCCTCGATCTCGGCGATCGGGAAGCCCGGCACGCCGATCGTGTGCTCGGTGAAGAACGCGTAGTTCCCGCCGGTGGCCTGGGTCCCGCATTCGATGACGTGCCCGGCGGCGACCGCGCCCGCGAGCGCGTCGTAGTCGTCACGGGCCCAGCCGAAGTGCGCGGCGGCGGGCCCGACGATCACCGAGGCGTCGGTGACGCGCCCGGTCACGACGACGTCGGCACCGGCGTTCAGGCACTCCACAATGCCCCAGGCACCGAGATAAGCATTGGCGGTCAAGGGTTTTCCGAGGTCGAGTTCGTCGGCGCGGGCGATCAGGTCATCGCCTTCGACGTGCGCGATCGAGACGTCGACGCCGAGTTTCGCGGCCAGCTCCCGCAGCGCGCCGGCCAGCCCGGAGGGGTTGAGACCACCCGCGTTGGCCACGATCTTGACGCCGTTTTCCTTGGCCAGCGCCAGGTTTTCCTCCAGCTGGCGCAGGAACGTCTTGGCGTAGCCGCGGTTCGGGTCCTTCAGCCGGTCCCTGCCGAGGATGAGCATGGTCAGCTCGGCGAGGTAGTCCCCGGTCAGCACGTCGAGCGGGCCGCCGGTGAGCATCTCGCGCACGGCGGAGAACCGGTCGCCGTAGAACCCGGACGCGTTCCCGATCCGCAGCGGCTGGGCGCTCACGAAAACTGCCCCGGCCTGCGGCCCGCCCCTGGCGGTCCGGCGAACGCCTGCGCGATGCCCAGCCACTCGTCGACGCCGTCCCCGGTGGCGACGAGATCGGTGTCGTCGCGGTGCCGCCGCTGCGTGATGAGCAGGCAGAAATCCACCGCGCTGCCGGTGAGCCGCTGCTCGGCGTCCTCCGGCCCGAAGACCCACGTCGAGCCGTCCGGCGCGGCCAGTTCGACCCGGAACTCCTCGGCGGGCGGGGCGAGCGAGTGAAGCTTGAAGGCGAAGTCACGGGTGCGGGTCCCGAACCGGGTGATGTGCCACAGCCGCATGGTCGGTTCGCGGACCAGGCCGAGCGCGTCGAAGATGTCCTGGCCGTGGGCCCAGGTCTCCATCATGCGCGCGGTGGCCATCGAGGCCGCGCTCATCGGCGGGCCGTACCAGGGCAGCTTCTGTCCCTCGGGCACGGCGGCCAGCGCGTTCGCCAGCGCGGTACGGCCCGTCCGCCAGTCTTCGAGCAGCTGCCGGGGCGCCTTCCCGGCGCCCTCGACCGCCCCCGCGTCGACGTAGTTTTCGCCGATCTGGAGCAGTTTTTCGACTTCGTTCTGCCAGTCCTCCGGATGCGCCGCCGAGATCAGCGACTTCTCGTCGGTCCAGGCCAGATGCGCGATCTGGTGCGCGATCGTCCAGCCCTGGGCGGGGGTCGGCCGCGCCCAGTCCGACGCGGGCAGGCCGGCCACCACGTCGTCGATCGTCTGTGTTTCCGCCGCGAGATCACCGAGGATCACGCCGAGGTCCGCCATCGCACGCCTCCTTGCGTCCGCCCCAGGCTCGCACCGGCCGCCGGAAAAATCAAGCACGCCTGATTGTTTTTGCCGGCGACTGGGCTCGACCGGCTTCGACGAGGGCACCGGCAAACCACGAAGCGCGGGGCCGATACCACCCCCAGCGGTATCGGCCCCGCGCTCTTCGGCCCCGGTTTACCGGCGAACGATCGTGGGCGCGCTCCAGTCCTCGTCATTGCGGTTGACCCGGCCGAGCTTGACCATGACCCACGTCTGGGTCTTGGGATCGACGCCGGGGATCTGCACGTTGTTGACGTGCATGTTCGTGTTGCACCCCTGGTCGTTGGCCACCGAGAACGGCGGCGAGGTCCAGAGTGTCACCGAGTGCGCGTCGCACCGGGTGTCGTGGATGTTCAGATTGTTCAGCGACACGAACGAACGGCCCTGACGCGCGTCGTAGTGCCACCAGACGTTGCCGTCGGCCCAACCACCGGTATGCGGCGCGTGGATCTTGAAGGGGCGATGGACATCGCTCGTCGCGGGCACCGAATCCGATGTCGCCCCTGCTGTCCCGGTCGTGCCCCCCATGACGGTCAGGACGAGCGCCGCGATCATAGTGCTCTTCTTCAGCATCGTTCCTCCCTCGATAACCGGCTTTTCGCCGTCATGGACCACTGTGATCCGCTTCGCCCGCGAACGGCACCGGCTGGAACGAGAGTGGGACGTCTCAGCCCGTCCCACCGCGTTGACCAGCGCGAACGGCGAAGATATGGGACGGGCGCCGGATCATCGGAGTGGTCCCCGCCGACCCGGTGTGGCATTCTCGGACTGCGCGAGGGCATCGATCAGGGGAGCGGGTCTATGGCGCCGCCAGGGGCGAAGGAAGAACTCGCCCGGTTGCTGGGCGAACTCAAGCGTTCCCGGGGTCTGAGCTACGCGGAACTCGGCCGGGCCTGTCATCTGAGCCGGTCGTCGGCGCACCGATATTGCAACGCCGAGATCATTCCGTCCGATTTCGCCACCCTCGAATCGATAGCGACGGCATGCGGCGCGGACAGGACGGCAAAGGCACGATTACACAGATACTGGTCGAACGCGCTCGGTGAGCAGGCATCCGCCGGGCCACCACGAGCGCCGGCGGCGCTTCCCGGCATCGGAGGCGGCGAGCGCGTACCGCCCCGGCCTGGGCCCGGTGCCCGGCGGATCGCAGTCGTCGTGCTGGCGGCCGTGCTGGTTTCGACTTTCCTGCTGGTGCGCGGAAGTACGACACCGATTCCGGCGGCCGTGGAAGCAGAACTACCGGAACCGCCGGAGCCGATGTGGGCGCAGACCCCCACTCCGCTGGATCCGGGTCTGTTCGGAGTGACCGTGAATTCCTCGACTGGCGCGATGCCGACGTTCGGGGTGGACTCCGTCCGGTTCTGGGACAGCCACACCCGCTGGGCCACCGTCGAACCCAGCAGGCACGTTTTCGACTGGTCCGTGCTCGACCGGCTGGTGGACGGTGCTCGCAACGCCGGGATGTCCAGCCTGTTCACTTTCGGCGGCACTCCGGCCTGGGCCGACCCCGCCGGGCCGCGCACACTCTACGAAGACGGTTCCCGGACCTCGGCACCGCAAGTCCTCGATGACTGGGACGAGTTCGTGAAGGCCGTGGTCCAGCGTTATCGCGGGCGTATCGGCGGCTACGAGGTGTGGGCCATGGTCAACGACGCGCATTTCTATTCGGGCAGCGTCGAAACGTTGTTCGCGATGACCCGCCGCGCCCACGATCTCATCAAAGCCGCCGACCCTGGCGCCACTGTGGTGTGCCCGTCCATGGGCATGCTCCAGAACTCTTCGGCGCAGCGGACACTCGAACGCTTCGCCGCGCTGGGCGGCTACGACTACTGCGACGTCGCGGGTGTCAAGCTCTACCAGGCAGGCTCGGCCGAACCGCCGGAAACGATGCTGCGGCTGGCGGGCGACATCGACCACGCCTTTCACCGCGCCGGCGTGCATCCGCCGATCTGGAACACCGGGACCAGCTACGACGTACCCCTGCAGCAACCGCTGCCGGCGGACAAGGCCGTCGACCACGCCGTCCGGCAGTACCTCGTAGGCCTGTTCGCACACTACCGGCGGGTCTTCTTCTACAACTGGGGCGGCACGAAGATCCCCGTCGTCCTGCAGCCCGACGGTGGCCCGCCCACTCCCGCCGCGCTCGCCGTGGAGCAACTGCGCCGCTGGCTCCGCGGAGCCAGGATCCGCGCGTGCGGGCAGGGCGTTCCCGCGAGGCTTCCCGCCGGTGTGTGGCAGTGCCGTTTCGAAAACGCGGCCGGGCCGTTCGCCATCCGCTGGACGGCGAAGGGTGTCGCCCGGATGACCGCGGAACCGTCCCCCCGCACCGGGGGACCGCGGGACCGGAACCACTACCCCATCACCGCGGGCGACACGCTCGACATCACCACCCGGCCGGGCAAAAAAAACGTCGGGTGACGAACCGCGCGCCCTGCGGAGTCCGCCTCAGTGGAATTCGAAGTTGATGTAGATGTGCGTCAGATCGCTGAATTTCCACCAGCCGCTCTTCTGGTGCGACCATCCGGTGCTGCCGCCACCGTCGCCGCCGGTGTAGACCGTGCCGGGCGGGATGTAGAAGGCGTCGATATCGACGTTCTGGGGATCGCCCCATGTCGTGTGGGGAAGCACGTAGCCGTAGCTGTTCCGCTTGCACTTGTCCGCGGGCTGATAGGCCCCGTCCCAGCCGGCTGCTCCCCAGCTGCGGCAGACCTTGACGCTGTGCGAGGTGTTGTTGGTGAGGGTGCCGCAGAACGGACGCGAACAGTGGTCACCCATGGGACTCACCTGCGTCGCCGAAGCCGGGCCCGCGGTACCGGTGAGCATCCCGGCGGTCAGTGCGCCGGCGCCGAGAACAGTGGCGATGGTGGAACGACGGGTCATCTTGTGCCTCCCCTGATCGGCGATCCGTGTCCGGATCGCTGCCGCATATCCCACGACGTTTCGAGCGTGCTCGACGCCGGGCACGCCGGGCAACACGTGCCCGTCCCAGACTGCGGCTGGGACGTAGCGAGGCCTCTGACCTGTGCCGACGTTTCACTACCTGGGACAGTTCCCCGGGCGGAAAGTACGCCTACGGCACCGAAGAAGCCCTCGGACACACTATTGACACCTTGCCAGTAGTGGTGAGCTGGCTTACTGTCGGGGATATGGCCGACTACGCCGACATCACCTACGCGGTCTCCGAGCGGATCGCCACCGTGACGCTGAACCGTCCGGAGGCCCGCAACGGCTACACGATCCGGATGGCCGACGAGCTCGGCGACGCGATGGATCGGGCCGACCGCGACGAGGACGTCCGGGTCGTGGTCCTCACCGGCGCGGGCAAGGATTTCTCCGTGGGTGCGGACCTTTCCCAGGGCGGCTTCGACTTCGACCCGGCGGCCGGGCCGGACGCGGCGTGGCAGGAGCCCGCCGGCCGGTGCTCGAAGCGGATCTTCACGATGAACAAACCGGTCATCGCCGCGTTGCGGGGAGCGGCCGTCGGCGGCGGGATCACCATCACGCTTTCGTGCGATTTCCGCCTCGCCGCCGAGGATTCCCGGTTCGGGTTCGTGTTCACCCGGCGGGGGATCTACCCCGAGGGCGCGTCCGCGTGGTTCCTCCCCCGGCTCGTCGGCATGGGCACCGCGCTCGACTGGATGATCAGCGGCCGTCTCGTCAGTGCGGAGGAAGCGCTCTCGGCCGGGCTCGTCCACCGGCTGTACCCGGCGGACACCGTGCTCGACGAGGCCTACGCGCTCGCGCGCGAGATCATCGCCACCACCGCGCCGGTGTCGGTCGCGGTCACCCGTCAGCTGCTCTACCGGATGGCGAGCGCACCTTCGCCGTTCCCCGTGCACGAACTCGACTCCCGGCTGATCGGCGGCCTCGGCAACAGCTCCGACGCGGTCGAGGGAGTCGTGTCGTTCCTGCAGAAACGCCCACCGGAGTTCGCCATGCGCGTCGACAAGGACCTCCCCGACTACCTGCCATGGCTCCATGAGTGACTATCCGCCCGAACCGTGGAACCTCGCCGGGGACGCCTGGCTGTCCATCTGGCGCGTCCCAGTCAGTGAGATTCCGGCCCTGCCCGAGGGAGCCCGTCCCCTCGTCTGGCGCGGGCGAGCGACGGTCGTCACCGCGTGGATCGACTACCGGCCACCGGGACAGCTGAGCTACCACGAACTGCTCGCGACCGTGGCCGTGCACGGCCGCCGCCCGGCCGCGTCGATCACCGGCATCTGGGTCGACAGCGCGACGTCGCTGGCAGGCGGGCGCGCGCTGTGGGGCATCCCGAAGGATCTCGCCGCGTTCGAGTTCGCGGGCGGCCACGCGTTCACCGGGTCCGCGGCGACCGAAGACGACTGGATCGCGACCGCCGCGTTCACGCCGCGCCTCGGTCTCCCCTTCTCCGTCCCTGCTGTCTTCGAGGTGGTCCAGACCCTCGACGAACGGCTCAAGCGCAGCCCGGTCGCGTCGAAGGCGGGCGCCCGGCTGGCGTCCTCGGACTGGCAGATCAACCCCGCGGGGCCGCTCGGCTACCTCGCCGGGCACCGTCCGGTAGCCAGCGCGAAACTGGCCGGTTTCACCCTGCGCTTCGGCGGCTGACGATCTCTGCGGAGTGACCCGCAGACCGGTGATCAGGGCGCTCTCAGTGATCACCTAACCCGCCAGGGTGAGTGCGCGACACGCCACCCATTGGGGCACGTGCGGCCCCCAACCCCTACATGTAGTCTCTGGGGACCGACAGCACCCAGCGGCGGGGAGTCCGCTCAGAGTACTTGCCGGCTAACGCTTTGCCCGACCAGCAGCGCTTCGTCCGGGGGACGATGCGCCGATCCGACGCGCCCTTTGGGAGTCATGCATGTCAGTCGACACCAGCCATCGCCCACCCTCCTCTCCGGACAACAAGCCAGCCGGAGTCCGGGTGATCCGGCGCGACGGCAATGTGTCGGAGTTCGACGCCAACAAGATCTCGGTCGCGCTGACGAAGGCGTTCCTCGCCGTCGAGGGTGACGACGCCGCCGCGTCCTCGCGCGTCCACCACGTGGTCGCCGAGCTGACCGAGCAGGTCGAGACCTCGCTGCTGCGCCACGCCGGCCCCGAGCCCGCCCTGCACATCGAGCAGATCCAGGACCTCGTCGAGCTCGCGCTCATGCGCGGCGGGCACCACAAGGTCGCCCGCGCGTACGTCCTCTACCGCGAGGAGCGCGCGAAGGCCCGTCAAGCGACCGCGCCGGTCCCGGCCGAGGCCGCCCTCACCGTCAAGGGCGCCGACGGTTCGCTGCGTCCCCTCGACTGGGCGCGCGTGTCCCACGTTGTGGGAGAAGCCGTCGCCGGACTGGACGACGTCTCCGCCGAGCCGGTGCTCGCCGAGACCAAGCGCAATCTCTACGACGGCATCAGCGCCGACGAGCTCGCGCTCGCGCAGATCATGGCCGCCCGCGTGCTCGTCGAGCAGGAACCGAACTACTCCTACGTGTCCGCCCGGCTGCTGCTGGACAAGCTGCGCGGCGAGGCGCTGAGCTACCTCGCCGGCGCGCCGCGCCAGGCCAGCCAGGACGAGATGGCGACCGAGTACGCGCCGTACTTCCGCGCCTACCTGCGCCGTGCCGTCCAGCTGGAGCTGGTCGACGCCGAGCTGACGTCCTTCGACCTGGACAAGATCACCGCGGCCATCCGGCCCGAGCGTGACCTCGACTTCGGGTTCCTCGGACTGCAGACGCTGTACGACCGGTACTTCCAGCACCACGACGGCGTTCGTTTCGAGCTGCCGCAGGCGTTCTTCATGCGCGTCGCGATGGGACTGGCGATCCGCGAGGACGACCGCGAGGCCCGCGCGATCGAGTTCTACGAACTGCTGTCGAGCTTCCACTTCATGGCTTCGACGCCGACGCTGTTCAACTCGGGCACCACGCGCCCGCAGCTGTCGTCCTGCTTCCTGACCACTGTGGACGACGACCTCGACTCGATCTTCCAGGCGTACAAGAACAACGCGCTGCTGGCGAAGTACTCGGGCGGGCTCGGCAACGACTGGACCCCGGTCCGCGGCCTCGGCGCGCACATCAAGGGCACCAACGGCCAGTCGCAGGGCGTCGTGCCGTTCCTCAAGATCGCCAACGACACCGCGGTCGCGGTGAACCAGGGCGGCAAGCGCAAGGGCGCGGCGTGCGCGTACCTCGAGACCTGGCACGTGGACATCGAGGAGTTCCTCGACCTGCGCAAGAACACCGGCGACGACCGGCGGCGCACGCACGACATGAACACCGCGAACTGGGTGCCGGACGAGTTCCTGCGCCGTGTCGAGGCCGACGGGCAGTGGACCCTGTTCTCCCCCAACGAGACCCCGGACCTGCACGACCTCTACGGGAACGCTTTCGCGCAGCGCTACCGCGAGTACGAGGCCGCCGCCGACCGCGGCGAGATCAAGGTGTTCCGCCGGGTTCGCGCGGTCGACCTGTGGCGGCGCATGCTGACCATGCTGTTCGAGACCGGGCACCCGTGGATCACCTTCAAGGACCCGTGCAACCTGCGCTCGCCCCAGCAGCACATCGGCGTCGTGCACTCGTCGAACCTGTGCACCGAGATCACGCTGAACACCAGCACCGACGAGGTCGCGGTCTGCAACCTGGGCTCGGTCAACCTGCTCAAGCACGTCACTCCGTCCGGTTTGGACACCGAGCGGCTCGAGCAGACCGTGCGCACCGCCGTCCGCATGCTGGACAACGTGATCGACATCAACTTCTACACGATACCGGAGGCACGCCGCTCGAACCTGCGTCACCGCCCGGTCGGCCTCGGCCTGATGGGCTTCCAGGACGCGCTGTTCGAGCTGGGCGTTCCGTTGTCGTCCGAAGCCGCGGTGCGGTTCGCCGACGAGAGCATGGAGCACATCTCCTACTACGCGATCTCGGCCTCGACCAACCTCGCCGAGGAGCGCGGGCAGTACCAGAGCTTCGAAGGTTCCTTGTGGAGCAAGGGAATCCTGCCGATCGACTCGATGCGGCTGCTCATCGACGCCCGCCAGGGCGACGCGCTCGACGTCGACCTCTCGTCCACTTTGGACTGGGGAACGCTGCGCGAGCGGGTCAAGACCGTGGGCATGCGCAACTCCAACGTGATGGCGATCGCGCCGACCGCGACGATCTCCAACATCTGCGGTGTCGGGCAGTCCATCGAGCCGCTGTTCCAGAACCTGTACGTCAAGTCGAACATGTCCGGCGACTTCACCGTGGTCAACCCGCATCTGGTCCGCTCGCTCAAGGAGCGCGGGCTGTGGGACGAGGTCATGGTGAGCGACCTGAAGTACTTCGACGGCAGCCTCGGCCAGATCGACCGCGTCCCGGACGACCTGAAGGCGTTGTACGCCACGGCGTTCGAGATCGAGTCGAAGTGGCTGGTGGACGCCGCCTCCCGGCGGCAGAAGTGGATCGACCAGGCGCAGTCGCTGAACCTGTACATCGCGGCGCCGAGCGGCCGCAAGCTCGACGAGCTGTACCGGTACGCGTGGCACAAGGGCCTCAAGACCACGTACTACCTGCGGGCGCAGTCCGCGACGCACGTGGAGAAGAGCACCCTGCGCGGCACGGACGGCAAGCTGAACGCGGTCTCGGCCACCCCGGCCCCCGCCGCGGTTCCGGCGGTGTCGCCTTCGCCTTCGCCCTCGCCTGAGGCCGCGGTGCCGGTGACTCCGGCAGTGCAGGCGGAGCCGAAGGAGATGCCGGAAGTGTCCGATGTGGACTTCGTCGCCACCGAGGGTGCCGCCTGCCGCATCGACGACCCCGACTGCGAAGCCTGCCAGTAATCCCCGCGTGGTCCGTGAATGCCACATCGAGGGACCCAGAGTCTCTCGATGTGGCATTCACGGACCTGCCCCCGAACCCCCATTGGAGCCGTAAGTGACCAACCTGGAGACCACGGACGCCACCGGCCTCGGCGAGATCGAGGTCGGCGCCGCCCGGATCAACGTCGACGACAAGCGGATGATCAACGCCCGCGCCGACGTCAACCAGCTGCTGCCGATGAAGTACCGCTGGGCGTGGGAGAAGTACCTCGCCGGCTGCAACAACCACTGGATGCCGACCGAGGTCGCGATGCAGGCCGACATCGCGCTGTGGAAGTCGGCCGACGGGCTGACCGAGGACGAGCGCACGATGCTCAAGCGCAACCTCGGCTTCTTCGCCACCGCGGAGTCGCTGGTGGCCAACAACATCGTGCTCGCCGTGTACCGCCAGATCACCAACCCCGAGTGCCGCCAGTACCTGCTGCGCCAGGCGTTCGAGGAGGCCGTGCACACGCACACCTTCCAGTACATCTGCGAAAGCCTCGGCCTCGTCGAGGGCGAGCTGTTCAACATGTACCGCGAGGTTCCGTCCATTTCGGACAAGGACGCGTGGGCGCTGAAGTACACGCAGAATTTGGAGAACCCGGACTTCGAGACCGGGACGCCGGAGGCCGACCAGGCGTTCCTGCGTGACCTCGTCGCGTTCTACGTGATCTTCGAGGGCATGTGGTTCTACACCGGCTTCGCGCAGATCCTCTCGCTGGGCCGCCGGAACAAGATGGTCGGGATCGCCGAGCAGTACCAGTACATCCTGCGCGACGAGTCGATCCACCTGAACTTCGGCATCGACTGCATCAACCAGATCAAGATCGAGAACCCGCACCTGTGGACCGAGGAGTTCCAGGCCGAGGTGCGCGGGATGCTGCAGGAGGCGTGCGAGCTCGAGGTCGCCTACGCCCGCGACACCATGCCGCGCGGCATGCTCGGGCTGTCGCACGAACTGTGCGAGCAGTACATGCACTTCATCACCGACCGCCGCGCCCAGCAGATCGGCCTCGCCCCGATCTTCGGTGAGACCGAGAACCCGTTCCCGTGGATGTCGGAGGCGATGGACCTCAAGAAGGAGAAGAACTTCTTCGAGACCCGCGTCATCGAGTACCAGTCCGGCGGCGCCCTCGACTGGGACTGACCTCCCGAACGGCGAACTCGCGTGATCGGGTAGCGATCTCGTGTGATTGGGCGGAGATCTCGTGAGATCC